>NZ_CP042241.1:2100000-2344456 GCF_007833275.1 Salarchaeum sp. JOR-1
CCGTCCTCGGGCGACCCGTGGATTTCCGTGGCTTCCGTGTTCCAGAGGACTTCCATGTCGCCGTTCTCCACGTGTTCCTCGATGCGTTCCTGCCAGTAGTCCTCCGCGCGGAGCTCCTCGCGGCGGTGGACGAGATACACCGTGTCCGCGAATTTCGTGAGGAACGCCGCTTCCTCTGCCGCGGCGTCGCCGCCGCCGACGACGACCATGTCCTCCCCGCGGAAGAACGCGCCGTCGCACGTCGCGCACGTCGAGACGCCGTACCCCATCAGTTCGTCCTCGCCCGGGATGCCGAGCGTCCGCGCGCTCGCGCCCGACGCCGCGATGACCGCGTCCGCGGTGTACACGTCGCCGTTCGCGAGTTCGACGCGGAACGGTCGCTCGTCGTCGGTAACGTCCTCGACGACGCCGTGCTCCAGTTCCGCGCCGAAGCGCTGCGCCTGTTCTTTCATGTTGTTGATGAGGTCGGGGCCCGAGATGCCCTCCGGGAACCCCGGATAGTTCTCCACCTCGGTCGTGAGCGTGAGCTGGCCGCCCGGCTCGTCGCCCTCGAACAGGAGCGGGTCGTTGTTCGAGCGCGCCGCGTAGATGGCCGCCGTCAGCGCTGCGATTCCGGTACCGGTGATGATGAGTTTCCGGTGTTCCTCCACCGCCTCGACCGCGTCGTCCGTGAGGCCGAGTTTCTCGTCGAGTTCGCCGGTCTGGTCGAGTTCGTGCGTGTCGTCCCAGCCGCCGATGAGTTCGTCGTCGATGAACACCTCGGGAGCGGTCTCGCGGCCGTTCGCGCGCTCTTTCATCTCCGCGAACCGCTCGGGGTCGCCGGTGACGTTGTACGTCTCGTACTCGATGCCCTTCTCGTCGAAGAGGTCCATCGCCTTCTCGCAATAGGGACACACCGACTTGGTGTATATCTCCACGTGGGGCTGCTCGCTCATGCCCCGAATTCGGAACCGTAGAAGTATGTAGGTTGCGCTGGCGCGGAGTCCCGCCGCCAGTCGAAGCGCTTACCCGCCCGACTCGCTCCCTCTCGGTATGCCCGCAGACCTCGAAGAGAAGACGGATCGGTACGAGCGACTGCTCGCGGAGGCGCTCGATGCGGCGGCGGTCGCGCCGCCCCCGGACACGCCGCTCGGGGAGGCCGCGCTGGAGTTCGAGGAGATGGCGCAGTCCTACCTGGAGGACGGCCGGCACTTCCGCGAGCAGGACGACCTCGTGAACGCGCTCGCGTCGTTCTCGTACGGCCACGGCTGGATGGACGCCGGCGCGCGAATCGGCGTGTTCGACGTACCCACCGACGGCCACCTGTTCACGCAGTGACAGCGCCGGGGTTTTACGGTGTCGCGGCGCGTCCCTCTGGGTGATGGAGGCCGCGCTCTGGTACGTGCTCACCGGGACTCGCGGCGGCCCGAACCGCGCGCGACTGCTGCGCGCGGTGGACGACCGCCCCCGGAACGCGAACCAGCTCGCCGACGACTTAGACCTCGACTACAAGACGGTTCGTCACCACCTCGACGTGCTCGTGGAGAACGACATCGTGCAGTCGAGCGGGGACGACTACGGCGCGGTCTACCTCCCGACCGAGCGCGCGCAGACGCACTGGGAGACGGTGGAGGACATCATCGAGGAGGTGGACGAATGAGAGAACCCGAACGAATCACGGCCGAATTTGGGAAAGCGTATAACCGTCCTCTCGTCCAACGGTGGTGTAGATGACGCTCTGGGCCGATATCTCCCGGGTCGCGATGGGCGCGAACGTCCTCGCGCTGCTCGCGCTGTGCGCCGTCTGGGCGCGCAACTACCGGCAGTTCCGCTCGAAGCACACGCTCGGCCTGCTCGTGTTCGCGCTGATGCTCCTCGGGGAGAACGCGCTCGGCCTCTACTACTTCCTCGTCGACCCGACGCTCACGGGGTGGTTCAGCGGCCTCCCGGACATCGCCGCGACCGCGTTGATGGCGCTGCGCCTCCTCGAAACGCTCGCCATCGGCTTCCTCCTCTGGGTCACCCTCGACTAGCGCGTTTTTATACTCGTCTCGGAGTGGTTCGTCGCGAATCGCTGAGTCCTGTCCGCTAGTCTCGGCGCTCTTCGCTGCTACTATGGGGACTTTCCGGTCGAATTTGGGTGAGAGTTCGGAAAAGCCTCTTTTAAATAAGGAGGGTCGTGGGGAGTATGCGGGAACGCATACACGCACTGGCGATGACAGTCGTCCTGATCGGCTCGGTGCTCGCGGTCGCTCCCGGAGCGGCGGCGGGCGCGACGGCCGGCGGGGCGAGCGTCACCTTCGACGCACAGACCAGCGGTGGGTACACAGTCACCGTGGAGAACGTCACGCTCCCGGACGGCGGGTTCGTGACGATTCACGACGCCTCGGTGACCGAGGGCAACGTCCTGGGGAGCGTCGTCGGCTCCTCGACCTACCTCGAAGCCGGCACGCACGAGAGCGTCACCGTCCGGCTCGACGAACCGCTGAGCGAGGACGGGACGTACGTCGCGATGCCGCACATGGACACGAACGACAACCGCGTCTACGAGTTCGTCTCCGCGAACGCGAACGCGGACGGCCCGTACACGATGAGCGGGAGCGCGGTCGTCGACACGGCGAACGTCACCGTCTCCGCGTCGGTGTCGATGAGCGACCAGCCGACCGGCGGGAACTCGGTGGTCGTTGACCGCGTCGAACTCAGCGAGGGCGGGTTCGTCGCCGTGCACGACAGCACGCTCCTCGACGGCGAAGTGACGGGGAGCGTCGTCGGTCACAGCCAGTACCTCTCCGCCGGCGTTCACGAGAACGTCCGCATCACCCTGAACGCGTCCGTGGGTAACGAGACGGTCATCGCGATGCCGCACATGGACACGAACGGCGACGAGGCCTACACGTTCGTCGAGAGCGGCGGCGAGACCGACGGGCCGTTCCTGACGATGGACGACAGCGCGGTGCTCGACACCGCGTCCGCCACCGTCACGAGCGAAGCGATGGTGTCCGCCGAGAACCAGACGACAGGCGGCCACACCGTGACTGTCGAGTCGGTGTTCGTCCCCGCGGGCGGCTTCGTCACGATTCACGACGCCACGGTGACCGAGGGCGCGGTGTTCGACAGCGTCCGCGGGACGAGCGACTACCTCGCGCCCGGCCTCCACCGGAACGTGCAGGTGACGCTCGACGACCCGCTCGCGAACGACACAACGATCGTCGCGATGCCGCACAAGGACACGGACGACGACATGGCGTACACGTTCGTCGAGAGTGAGGGCGCGACCGACGGCCCCTACACGAGCGACGGGAGCGCCGTCGTCGATACGGCGACCGCGACCGTGTCCGCGTCCGTGACGATGAACACCCAGGAGTCCGGCGGGCACACCGTCGTCGTCGAGTCCGTCGACCTCAGCGACGGCGGGTTCGTGACGATTCACGACAGCAGCCTGTTCGCGGGCGACGTGTTCGGGAGCGTCGTCGGCACGAGCGACTACCTCGAAGCGGGTTACCACGAGGACGTCGAAGTGACGCTCTCCACGCCCGCGAACGAGAGCCAGGTGCTCGTCGCGATGGCGCACCAAGACACGAACGGCGACACGACGTACTCGTTCGTCGAGAGTGAGGGCGCGACCGACGGCCCCTACACGGCGAACGGCGGCGCGGTCGTCGACACCGCGAAGGCGCTCGTGAACGCCGTCGTGGTCGCCGACGACCAGCAGACGGACGGGACGACCGTCACCGTCGACTCCGTGACGCTCGCGAACGGCGGGTTCGTCACGATTCACGACAGCACGCTCGCGGACGGCGCGGTGCTGGAGAGCGTCGTCGGCACGAGCCAGTACCTCTCCGCCGGCACGCACGAGAACGTCACCGTCCAGCTAGACGCCGAATTGAGCGGCGAGCAGACCGTGTTCGCGATGGCGCACAAGGACACGAACGGCGACATGGCGTACTCGTTCGTCCAGAGCGAGGGCGCGACCGACGGGCCGTACGTGCAGAGCGGCATGCCGGTAATGCAGTCGCTCAGCGTCGACGCGCCCGGGCAGACCACCACGACGATGGACGAGATGACGACCACGATGGACGAGATGACGACCACGATGGACGAGACCGACGCGTCGGGTAGCACGCCCGGGTTCGGCGTCGGCCTCGCGCTGATTGCGGTGCTCGGCGCCGCGCTCCTCGCGCTCCGCCGGGACTGACTCCCGCACCGGCCACCACGATTGGTTCCGGCGCGTGGAACGTCACGAGCGAGGCCGCGCAGTCCAGCGAGCTCCCCGGGGTGACGAGTCAGATATCCGGGAGATACGGCGACCGCTTCGGCCTCGTCGGCGAGAGCTACGACGAGTAGTCCGGCGGTAATCTTTTTCCGAACACCGCACGCATCCAGAACTATGGCACACGAAGCGTACGTGCAGTTGGTCTGCCCTGAGTGCAGTAAGGACTGGGAGATGACGCCGAGCGAGCTCCCGAAGCACGACGAGAACTACAGCTGCCCCGACTGTCACGCGACCCGCCGCACGGCCGAGTTCATGCGGACGGATCGCGACCTCGAGAACCTCAAAGAACTCCAGAGTTAGACCGGGGTGCGCGCGCCGCAGGCCTCGCAGTGGAGGCGTTCCGTCCCGTTCTGCGTTTCGAGGTTCGTGTCGGGAAGCCCGCACTCCGGACAGCGGACGTAGGTGTCGACGTAGTCGTCGAGCACGGCTTCGACGCGGTCGGCGCCGAACTCGCCGGTGAAGCGCGCGCGGCCGCTCTCGTCTATCTGGGCGCTCGTCGCGAGTTCGTCCTGAATGAACTTGAGGACGTGCTCCTGGTCGCGGCCGAGGCGGTCGATGGTGTCCTGGAAGTTCTCGTAGACGGTGACGTTCCCCTCCTTGCGAACCGTGGGTTCGGGGACGTCGAATCGGCTCTCGCTCCCGGCGACGTCGGGCTTCTCGCTCATCGCTCGGTCGAGTTGATCCTCGTAATCCATACGAAAATCTGGGGCGAGAGGACGTAAAAGCGGTTCGGCACGAGACGCGCTGAACCACCCATAGAGAAGTGTGTTAACCCCTCTCAAGATACTACTAAGTCCCCGTAGCCGTTAGAAAGTTCTGTCATGAAAAAGCAGGAGCTCATCCACCTGCACGGACTGCTCGCCGAAGTAAGCAACTTCTACGAGGGCGTGGAAGACGACGGCGTCACGCTCGACGAATACCAGGATCTCGGGGTGCGACCGACATCCATCCACAAATCGAAAACAGAACACAAAGCGGCAGTGTTCGCGCTCGCGTCCGGCATCACGACGTCCGTGGAAGCCGAACCCGAGACGGTCGCCGCGCAGGCTGACTAACCCATCGAGAGTTCTCGCGGTACACGCACGCCACGTAGCTACGCGTCCGCCACGTCGAGGACGGCGAGCGGGACGTCCGCGAGGTGTCGTCCGAGCTCCGAGCGCGCGATGCGGGCGGCGTGTTCGTCGCGTTCGACGTTGTAGACGGTGAGTTCGAGTTCGAGCGCGACCAGTCCCTCGTCCGCGGCGACGAACGCGGCGTTCTCCGGTTCGCCGCAGTTCGGGCACTCGCGGGTCGCGGGCCCGATGTCGACGTAGTTCAGGTCGGGGTTGAGGGAGTCGCCGGTCTTCGCGATGGCGATGCGGACGGCTTCGTCGGCCGTGTCGACGTCGTAGACGGGGACGGCGGCCTCCAAGACGACGCGGCGGTCCATAGCGGGCGTCTCTCGTACGCCGCTATAGTTCTTTGCCCCACGTTACCACTCGAGACCGACGGACACTTGTTCAGGACGCGACCGAGAGACGGTATGGAAACCGGGTCGATCCCTCTCGACTCTCTCGCGTCCGCGTTCGACCTGCAAGCCACCCTCGAATCGGGACAGTCCTATCTCTGGACCCGCGAGGACGGCGCGACCTACGAGACGGACGGCGCGCACGGCGGCGACGCCTGGTACGCCACCGCCGCCGACGGCGAAGTCCTGCGGGTGCGCCAGACCGACGACGAACTCGTCTGGGAGGCGACGACGGACGCCGACGCCCTCCTCCACGACCTCCTCAGACTGGACGACGACCTCGACGCGATACGCGGTGCCGCGAACACCGACGACCTCGTGGACGCCGCGTACGACCGCTACTGGGGGATGCGCATCGTCTCCGACCCCTTCTTCGGCTGCCTGATATCCTTCATCTGCTCGGCGCAGATGCGAGTCGAACGCATCTTCGCCATGCAGGAGTCACTCCGGGAGGCGTACGGCGAGCGCATCGAGTTCGACGGCCGCACCTACCACGCGTTCCCGACGCCGGACGCGCTCGCGGACACGACGGAGGACGATCTCCGCGACCTCGGTCTCGGCTACCGCGCACCCTACGTCCAGCGCACCGCCGAACTCGTCGCGTCCGGCGAACTCACCCGCGACGATATTCTCGGACTGGACTACGAGGACGCCCGGGACGCGATGACGGGGTTCGTCGGCGTCGGCGAGAAGGTCGCGGACTGCGTGCTCCTGTTCAGCCTCGACTACCCCGACGCCGTCCCCCTCGACACCTGGATTCGAACCGCCATCGAGGACTACTACCCCGACTGCGCGCGCGGGAACTACGCCGACACGTCGCGCGCGCTCCGCGAGCAGTTCGGGCCGTACGCCGGCTACACCCAGACGTATCTGTTCCACCACCTGCGCAACGGCGGCGGCACGTAGTCACTCGGGTTCGACCGACTCGCACGTCCACTCCCGATAAACGTTCGGTGCGGGACGGGCCTCTGTCGGCTGCATAATCCGGAGTTCGAGCCCGGGCTTGCCGGCCGTGTTCCGTTCGCGACATCGTTCAGTCGTCGGCCAGTCGAGCGTTCGCGGGGATTCATCGCCCACGCGGACGGTGACGCTCGCGGGAGCGCCGTCGAACGTCACGTGTTCGTGGGCCGCCCCCGGGTCGAGGTCGAACGGCTTCTCGAACAGGGTGGTTCCGTCACCGGCCGCGATATCGAACGCGACCGCGTACTCGGTGTCGCTCGAATTATAGAGCGTGAGGAAGTGCGCGTACTGGTCGCCACCAGTACCGAACGCGGAACATCCAGCGAGCGCGACTGTGGCGGCGGCTCCGGTCGCTGTGAGGAGGGCGCGTCGTTGCACAGCGACTATCACGGAAGCCCAGTCAAAAACCCGTATACTAGCTGACTGTACGCCTCCGGAGTTCGGGCCGCCCATACATAGAAGGTCTTCGACGGTGACGTGCCACCTATGGCTACCCGCGTGCAGGCGCACGTCTTCGTCTCCGGCACCGTACAGGGCGTCTACTACCGGGCGACCACCCGCGACGAAGCCGGGAAACGCGGCGTCGACGGCTGGGTGCAGAACCTCGACGACGGCCGCGTCGAAGCGGTCTTCGAGGGAGACCCGGACTCCGTGGAGGCGATGGTGGAGTGGTGTCACACCGGCAGTCCCGCTGCCGACGTCGAGGAGGTCTCCGTGGAGTACGGGGCGCCGGAGGGGTACGAGTCGTTCGAGATTCGGCGGTAGCCCGCGGATTTACGGCGGGCGAACCGGTAGGCACAGCCATGATTTCGAGCAGGCGGATGGCCGCCGTGGACGAGAACGCGGAGGCGCTCGGCGTCTCCCGGAAGCAGTTGATGGAGTCGAGCGGGAACGCGGTCGCGCGCGAGGTGCGAGACGCGGTCGAACCGGGCGCGTCGATCGCGATAGTCGCGGGCCGGGGGAACAACGGCGGGGACGCGTTCGTCGCCGCGCGCTTCCTCAGCGAGTACGACGTGTCCGTCCACCTCCTCGGCCGCCGCGAGACCATCACCACCGCCATCAGTCGGGAGAACTGGGACGCGCTCGCGGAGAGCGAGATCCTCGCGGAGGCGGTCTCGGACTCGCGCGCGCTCGACCTCGGCACGCCTGACGTGCTCGTGGACGCGCTGCTGGGGACGGGCGTGTCGGGCGCGCCCCGCGAACCCGAGGCGTCGGCCATCGACGCCATCAACGCGGCGGACGCGACGGTGGTTTCGGTGGACGTGCCGTCGGGCATGGACGCGGACACGGGCGAGACGCCGGGCGCGGTCGTGGACGCCGACCGCGTCGTGACGTTTCACGACGCGAAACCCGGCCTGGAGGGCGAAACCGTCACGGTCGCGGACATCGGGATTCCGGAGGCGGCCGAGTTGTTCGTCGGGCCGGGCGACCGGAACGTCCTCGGGCGCGACCCGCAGGCGCACAAGGGCGACTTCGGGAAGGTGACGGTCATCGGGGGCGGGCCGTACACGGGCGCGCCGGCGCTGTCGGCGCAGGCGGCGCTCCGCGCGGGCGCTGACCTCGCGTACGTCGCCTGCCCCGAGCGCGTCGCGGACGACGTGCAGGGGTACAGCGAAGACCTCATCGTCGAACCGTTCGTCGGCACGCGCCTCCAGCCGACGCACGTCGAGGCGCTCCTCGACCGCGCGAGCGAGCGCGACGTGGTCGTGCTGGGACCGGGGCTCGGCGACGCGGACGACACCCTGCGCGCCGTCCGCCAGTTCCTCGCGGACTACGAGGGGCGCGCGGTCGTGGACGCCGACGCCCTCCAGGTCGTCCCGGACGTCGACACCGAGGCGACGCTCGTCTGCACGCCCCATCAGGGCGAACTCGAGGAGATGGGTGGCCCCCGCGAGTCCGAGTGGCGCGACCGCATGGCCGCGGCGGAGTCGTTCGCCGCGGACATCGGGCACACGATACTCGTAAAGGGCGCGTACGACATCGTCACGGACGGCGAGGCGACGCGCGCGAACCGCACGGGCAACCCCGGGATGACCGTCGGCGGAACCGGGGACGTGCTCGCGGGCGCGACCGGCGCGCTCCTCTCCGTCACCGACCCCGTGGGGGCGGGCGGGCTCGCCGCGTACGCGAACGGCCGCGCGGGCGACGCCGCCGTCTCCGAGAACGGCTACGGGTTGCTCGCGAGCGACCTGCTTACGAGGCTCCCGCACGCACTGTACGACGATGACTGACGACGAGCTGACCCACACGACGGCGGAGGGCGACGTGCAGATGGTTGACGTGGGCGAGAAGCCGGACAGCCACCGGCGCGCCGTCGCGCGCGGCGAGATCCACCTCTCCGAGTCCACGGTGGACGCGGTTCGCGCGGACGAAATCGGGAAAGGAGACGTGCTCGCCACCGCCCGCGTCGGCGCGGTGCAGGCCGTGAAGCACACGTGGGAGACGATTCCGATGTGCCACCAGATACCGATCACGAACGTCGAGACCGACTTCGCGCTCGAACCCGAGACGATTGCGCTCGAAGTCGCCGTCGAAACCACCGGAAAGACCGGCTGCGAGATGGAGGCCCTGGAGGGCGTGACGACCGGGCTGAACGTCGTCTGGGACATGGTGAAAGCCGCCGAGAAGGACGGATCAGGCCAGTACCCGGGGACGCGCATCGAGAACGTCGAGGTCGTGGCGAAGGAAAAACGCCGACCGGAGTAGACGGCGCGCCCGCGCGTCCCTCGGAGCGTCTGGTACCGGCCGAGTTCTGCGGGCCCGCCAGAACGTCTAACAGCAGGGACGCCGTGACTCCGCGCGAATCAGCAACATCGCCTCCAACCGCGCGCTGAGCTGCGACAGTACGACGCCGCCGAGTCAGGGGATGATGAACACCGCTCGCGGTCGTCTCGCGTGGGTTCCTCGAACTACTCCGTGTCCAGACCGTACTCGCGCTTCCCCGTCCACGCAACAGTTCGTACGCTCGGCTTTCCCGGGAGCGTGTCGTCGTACCGCCGATGCTACCGGACGCCCTCGTTCGGTTCGAGTGAGGCCGCTCGTGGTACTCGATACTCGTAGAGTGGCCGTCCCACGTGTGGGTTTGAGGAGCCTACTCGGAGAGGGGCTCCAGTACGCGTTTCGACCAGTCTCACCGACGGCACATAACGAAATATAGAGGACGTATCTATTTATTTGCGATGACACAGAAAGTATCACGATCCCTGATAGCCGTCGTCCTCGCCGCGACGATGGTGTTCGGCGCGGTCACGGTCGGCGCCGTAGCCGCCACCGGAGCGGACACCTCCAGTCACACCGACACAGCACAGAACGCGGCCTATCTCTCCGTGGCCCACGCGTCACCCGACGCGCCAGCGGTCGACGTGTACGTCGATAACGAGAGCGTCCTCGAGGAGGTCTCCTTCGGCGACGTCAGCGACTACCTCGAAGTCACCGCCGGGACGTACAACGTCACCATCACGGTTGCCGGCGACCGCGACGCCGTGGTCTTCGAGGGCGACGTAACTCTGGAACGCGGGAGTGCGGTCACCGTCGCCGCCAGTGGCGAGGTGAGCGAGAACGCCACGACAGCGTTCGCCCCGCGCGTGTACGAGGACGACGCCCTGACGCCCGGCGAGGACTCCGCGGCGATCCGCGTGGTTCACCTGTCGCCTGACGCCCCGACCGTGGACGTGACGACCGCGAACGGCGAGGTCGTGCTCGCGGAGAACGTCAGCTACGGGAACGCCTCGGAGTACGTGACGGTTCCCGCCGGTGACTACGAGGTTGAAATCCGCGTGGACACCCCGAACGCGAACGGCACAGTCGTCGCAACCGCCGACGTCTCGCTCGATTCCGAGGAAGCCTACACGGCGTACGCGACGGGCTACGCGTCACCTGAGAACGCCCCCGCTGACACGCCATTCCGGGTCGTTCTGACCGAGGACGCCACGTGGGACGTCCACCTGCCATAACCGAGCCTACGATAGCAGCCCCAACTCCGGACTAGATTTTTATTCGCCGACGCGATCCCTACCGCCACATGGCCACTGTACTTGCGCGACGAGGTTGCTCGCCTTCGAGCGCGTCTTCTCTACGATGCTCGAGCGCGCCTCGAAGTCCACGACCACTTCGTCGTCGCCGTAGGACACGTCGCGGACGTGCGCGTTGTCGTGCACCCAGGAGACGACGCTCATCGTGTCGTCCGTGAGCGGCAGGACGAGGCGTTCGCGCTCCCGGTCGGGGAGTTCCTCGTGGATGCGCTCGCGGAGCGCGTCGAGATTCAACGCTTCCTTCCCGGAGACCGCGACCGGGTTCGGCGCGAGCGCGGAGAGCGCCTCCCGCTTCTCCGCGAGTTCCGCCTCGGGAACCTCGTCCACCTTGTTGAGGACGGTGACGATGGGGGCTTCGTTGCGCTCGTAGAGCGTGTCGTGGCTGGTTACGAGTTTCTCCCGGATGTCCTCGACGGACTCGGTGGCGTCCACCACCAGGAGGACGAGGTCGGACTGGTAGACCGATTCGAGCGTGGACTTGAACGACTCGACGAGCCAGTGCGGGAGGTCGCTGATGAACCCGACCGTGTCCGTGAGGAGCACGTCCCGGTTGTCCATGTCGAGGCGTCGAGTGGTCGTTCCGAGCGTCGTGAACAGCATGTCCCGTGACTCCGCGGTGGTGTCGAGGTCGGGGTGGCGTTCCTCGTTCTCGTCCACGTCGAGGTCGGCGGCGAGCGACCGCATCAGCGTGCTCTTGCCGGCGTTCGTGTATCCGGCGAGCGCGACGAGGTCGAACCCGGACTCGCGGCGCTGGTCGCGGCGGTGTTCCTCCGTCTTCTCGATGTTCGCGAGCTCGTCCCGGATGCGGCTGATGCGGTCTTTGATGTCCCGCTCGCGGGACTCGTCGTACTCGCCGAGCCCCATGAACCCGGGTTTCTCGTCGCGCTTGGCGAGGCTGGTCTTCGCCTCGGCGCGCGGGAGTTCGTACCGGAGTTCCGCGAGTTCGACCTGCAACTGGGCCTTCCGGGTCTGTGCGCGCTGGCCGAAGATGTCGAGGATGAGCGTGAACCGGTCGACGACCTCCACCCCGTCGGGGAGTTCTCCGCCGAGGTTGAAAATCTGGTAGGGGCCGAGGCGGTTGTCGAACACGACCGTGTCCGCGCCGGTCTCCCGAACCAGCGCCGCGAGCTCGTCGACCTTCCCCTCGCCGAGCTGGAGCGCGGGATCGGCTTTGCGTGCCTGCGTGACCTCGCCGACGACGTCGTAGCCCGCCGCTCGAACCAGGTCGCGAATCTCGTCCGTGTTCGCAGCGCCCGAGTCGACGCGCTTGGCGACGACCGCCGTGTCGGGTGTACGTGCGCCTGTCACTCGCGCGAGGGTAGGGGCTGAGAATACTTAAGCACCGGGCGCGACACAAGAGCCTTAAAAGCGCGCGACGACGGGTAGGGTATGGCAGTCAACATCGACCCGACCTCGCTCGGCATCGAGTTCGGGAGCGGGGCGGTCATCGGGGGAATCATCGGGTTCGCGGCGAAGAAGGTCGCGAAGCTCATCGCCGTCCTCGTCGGCCTCGAACTCGCACTGTTCAAGTTCCTCGAATCCCGCGGCATCATCACCGTCGACTGGGAGCGCCTCACCGCCGGCTTCGTGAAAGCGAGCGAGGCCGCGCAGAACGGCGCCCCGCCGGAGTGGATAAACACCATTCTCTCCACGCTCTCGGTTTCCGCCGGCTTCACGGGCGGCTTCCTGGTGGGGTTCCGGCGCGGATAGCTGACCGGTGGGTTTGGTCGTGCGCTGTTTTACTCGCGTTTGCTGCCCGTCCCCTTGGGTGTGAGGCGTTTCCGTGGCATGTGTACGCCTGGCAATACTGTAAGAGAAGTTACTTATCCGCCGGGTGCGACGGTTCGAAAGCATGCGAAGGACTGCCCTCCTCGCGGTTGCGCTCGCAGCCATGCTCGCACTCGCTGGCTGCGGCGGCACCGGCGAGACTACGACCGCACCGACCCCGAACACCACCACGACGCAGGCGTCCGTCGACTACCCGCCGGGCGTCACCGCCGACGGCGTCGAGAGCGGGTTCGACCTCACCGGCGCCCACGCCGACGCGCTCCGCGCCGGAAACTACAGCGTCAACTACCTCCGCACCGCGTCCTACGAGAACGGTTCCTCGTACGAGAGCGTCGCGTGGACGACCGAGTACGGGACGGAGACCGTCTACACCAGCCAGAGCTACAACCACGCGCCGGCTGGCGTCGAGTACGACACCGTGAAAGCCTGGACGAACGGCTCTACCGTCGCGTTCCAGCGCTCCGCCGTCGGCTCCTCGACGAGCAGCTTCACGCACGTCAGCGGCGGTGTCGACGAGATATCGTTCGTCCGCACGCCCGGCGAGTGGAAGGAGTACCTCTACACGGTCGCCGCGTCCGGCGAGATGGCTGTCAGCCAGACTGACGACGGCGCGTTCACGCTCACCTACGACGGGAACAGCACGGTCACGGTCAACTATGCGGGCCAGACGCGCGAAGTCGACCCGACGACGCTCGAACTCACCGTCGCCGGAAACGGCTTCATTCAGAAAGTGGTCTTCGAGTACACCGCGACCATCGACGGCGAGACCGTCACGGTGTCCGAACTCGTCATCTTCCAGAACGAGGACGTGACCGTCACGAACCCCACCTGGGCGTAACGCCGCCAGCGGTTTTCTCCTCTTTCGCGCACACCGGACAGCCCTGGTTCTTGATAGCTCGCCACATCGCGAACACGTTCGGGCGTAAGTACTCCGGTCGCGCGCTCTGAGTACCGACCGCAATGTCTCAGAGCATCTACGCGGACATCGGCGGCCAGGACGCCGTCGAGTCCGTCGTCTCCGACTTCTACGACCGGATGTTCGCCGACGACGACCTCACGCCGTACTTCGAGGGCGTCGACGAGCAAGCGCTGTTCGCCCACCAGGTACAGTTCATCAGCGCCGTCGCGGGCGGCCCCGTCGAGTACGACGGCGAGGACATGAACGCCGCCCACGACGGTATGGGTATCACGCACGAAGCGTTCGACCGAACCGCGAAAAACCTCGAAGCCGCGCTCCGCGAGAACGACGTGCCCGACGAACACGTCGAGGCGATTCTCGACGAGGTCGAAGCGCTCCGCGACCCCATCGTCGAGGAGGAAGTCGAAGCGCCCGCGGGCGCGGTGTAGGCGAGCATCGGCGGAGTTTTTCACACGAACACCGTAGTGGTGGGCGTGCCGCGCGCGACACTCTCCATCACGCTCCCCGACGAGATGTGGCTCGCCCCCGTCACTCGCGAGAACCCCGACGCGACGTTCCGCGTGCTCTCCGCGCTCCCCGCCGAGGACGGCGCGGGCGTCGGTCTCGTCGAAGCCCAAGACATCCCTCCAGAAGCGATGGAATCGGTCGTCGCGTCGAGCGACGCGCTCCGCGACGCCGACGTGCTCCCCGCCGAGGACGGCGTGCTCGTGCAGTTCGAGACGCGCACGCCGACGCTCCTCGCCGCCACCCGCTCCGCGAAACTCCCCCTCGACTTCCCGTTCGAAGTGCGGGACGGCGTCGCACGCTGGACGCTCACCGCCACGCACGAACGCCTCTCACGGCTCGGCGACGAACTGGACGCGCGCGGGGTCGACTACCGGTTGGAGCGCGTCGACACGGACGCGTCCGGAGAGGGCCACCCGTTGACCGACCGGCAGCGCGACGTGCTGGAAGCGGCGGCAGACGCGGGCTACTACGACGAACCGCGCGCGTGCTCGCTCACCGACGTGGCAGACGACGTGGGCCTCGCAAAATCAACCGTGAGCGGCATCCTCCACCGCGCCGAACGCGCGCTCGTCCACTCCCACCTCGACGGTTAGCGCGTCGAGAGTTCGTCCTTCTCCTTGATGATGCGCGTCTCCGCCTCGCCGCTCGTGTGCTCGTTCACCACGTCGTAGAACTCGTTCTGCATCCCCGCAGGGAACGTCAACACGCCCACCCAGGAGCCGTCGGCCTGCCACTCCTCGCGCTCCAGGTCGCCGAACTGCCGGATCTGCGCCTGCGCGCTTCCCGCGTAGTCCGCCGGCACCTGCACAGCCACCGTCACCTCGTCGAACCGAATCGGAATCACGGGCCGGAGCGCGTCCAGCGCGTCGTCCACCTGGTTCTCCACGGGCTCCATCGGGTCGACCGTGAACCCCGCCTGCTCCAGGGCGTTCTCGATGCGATCCGGCGGATGCGGCGCGTTGTCCATCTGTGGATTCACCGCGTTCCGCGCGATGGTGTTGATGAGGTTCTTGCGCTTTTGCTCCTGCATCTCCTTGCGCTGCTCCGCCGTGATCTGAATCTCACCGCGCTCGACGACCTCGGGGATGATTTCGAGCGGGTCGGTCGTCCCGAACACCTCCTCCAGATCTTCCTCAGCGGGCCGGTCGCCGCGGCTGGCGTTCTCGAACACGTCCCGCGCGGCGATGACGTCCTCGAGGTCGCCGTCGAACTCGCCGCGCTTCATCGCGAGCGCCGCGTCCGGGTCGATGAGAACCTCGAAGCGTTCACCGTGCGATTCGAGGCGTGCGGTCACGGCTTCGTCGAGCGAAATCATACCCGAGAGTACGCCCCCGGACGGGAAAAAGGTGGTAGCCGTCGCTCCGGGGCTGCAAAACGAAAGAAGACGACCGGATTACTCGTCCGCGGACTCGGAGTCCGAATCGGACTCCGCCCGCAGGTCGAAGTCGTCGAGGTACTCGTCGATCTCGTCGTTCGTCAGCTCGACGAAGCTCCGAGACTCGGCGTCCACGGTGGCGACGCCGATACCGGATGCGGTGAGGCCTTCCTCGTGCGTCTCGGCGAGCGAGCGGAGCGCGAGACCGACGGCCTCATCGATTTCGAGGTCGGTCTGGTAGTTCTCCTCCAGGTAGCCCTGGATGTCGTCGCGGCCGGAGCCGATGGCGAGCGCCTTCCACTCGTTCGGCGTGCCGGACGGGTCCGTTTCGAACAGCCGGGGACTGCCGTCCTCGTCCACGCCGCCGATGAGGAGCGCGACGCCGAACGGCCGCGCGCCACCGACCTGGGTGTACTGCTGGATGTGATCCGTGATGTCCTTCGTCAGCGTCTCCACGCCGATCGCCTCGTCGTAGCGGAGGCGGTTGACCTGGGAGTTCCGGCGCGCGAAGTCGATGAGCTGGCGGGCGTCGGCGACGTGGCCCGCGGACGCGATGCCGATGTGGTTGTCCGCCTTGTGAATCTTCTCGACGCTCGTCTCCTCCATCAGGGAGGAGCGGATGCGCTTGTCCACGAGGAGGACGACGCCGTCCTCGGCGCGCACCCCGATGGACGCGGAGCCTCGTTTGACGGCCTCCCGGGCGTACTCCACTTGATAGAGCCGACCGTCCGGGGAGAAGATCGTGATACCTCGGTCGTATGCTTGCTGCTGGTTTTGACCCTGCATAGTTTAGTCCAAATCAGAGCGGGTCGCGCCCACGTACGCACCCTCGACGTCGATGTCGATGCGGCCGTCGCGAGCGACGGCGCGCCGGGTGGCGTTCCTGAACACGACTTCTTCCTCACCCGTACTTAAACTCGCGCGTCCTAAATAGTTTTCTTCCGCGGCACGCACCGTCCCCGAAACCCCGCGGACGGCGACCCGAACCGCGTCACCGTCGACGGCGCTCACGCACGCCAGCGCCGCCCGGGCCTCGCTCACGTGGCCGCGACGGGCCCGCACGATCGCCTCTCCGGCCCCGTCCGCGAACGCGAAGGCGAACACGCGCAGGTCGGCGTCCGCGCTCCCCGGATCGCCGAGGAGGTTGCCCGCGGCGTACCAGAGCGCGCGCTGGAAACCGCCCCGCGAGAACTCGGCGTCCGGCCAGCCTTCGAGTTCGACCGCGAGGTACCGCCAGCGCGGACGCAGGTGCTTCGGGAGGTGCTTCATACGCGCTCAGCGACCAGCACGCCGACCTGGTCGTGCACCATCTCGACGGCCGTGAGCGCGTAACCGGCGTCGGTGAACGCGTCCGCGAGCACGCCCACCGTCGCCGGGTCGTCCACGTCGGGACTGAAAAAGGGTTCCTTGGGGTTCGGCTCACCGAATAGCATCACGTCCCCGAGCACGATTTTCTCGGGGTCGAGGCCGGCGATGACGTCGATCGCCTCGCGCTTTTCCTCGTCCGCGAGGTGGTGCATCGCGAAGTTCGAGGCCACCACTTCCACGGGGCCGTCGTAGCTCGGACTCCGGAACCGTCCCTCGTCGAACTCGACGTTCTCGACGCCGCGCTCGGCGGCCTTCGCGCGCGCCTCCTCCATCATCCCCTCGCTGATGTCGCGGCCGACCACGCGCCCCGCTGAACCCGCGACGGCGAGTGCGATGGCGCCCGTCCCTGTCGCCAGGTCGAGAACCGTCTCGTCGCCCGTCAGTCCCGCCGTGGCGTGCTCGACGACGAGGCGCACGCACTCGTTGTACTCCTCGCTCTTGTTCTCGTCGTACGCCGCGGCGATGTCGTCGAAACGCGCAGCGTGCTCGTCAAGCGTCTTCTTCATACCGTCCCCTACGCACGCCGGGCGCTATGAAGTCGGCGGACATCCGCTCCCGGTTCCGCGCCGCGAGCACGCCCCACTCCCGCAGGCCCGCGCGAATCCACTCCTCGCTGAACCCCGCCTGTTCGCCGACCGCGACGAGCTCCCGGGGGGCGCGGACGGCAAGGTGGTTTCGGGGCGTGGCGCTCACGACGTACGGCGCGTCGTAATGATCGACGATTTCACGGAGCTTTCGGAGGCCGCGCAGCGCCTGCACGCGCCGCCCGCCCGACTCCCGCAACACCGGCCCGAAATCGAACTCCACCCGAACCGCGTTCCGCTTCGCTGCCTTCACCACCACCTGGTTCACCTCGCTCCCGGGACGCGAGAGCACGTCCACCTTCTCCTCCTCCGCCACGTACCGATTCATCGTCTCGTTCCCGCCATGCACGCAGAGAACCGTCGCCTCCGAACGGAGGTTCGCCACCGCGCCGCTCGCGCCGGTCGGATCCTCCGCGTCCACCGTCACCCCCTCCACCACGTCGATACCGTGCTCCTCGCGGACGCGCTCCGCGTCGAAATCAGGACGAGTATCCGCTCTGCTCCTGACGACGACGCCGTCGTACCCCACGCCCGCAAGCGTCTCCGCGACGCGGGCGACCGTGCTCGCGCCGTCCGGCTGCGCGAACGCGGCCTCGTACATCACAGCGCCTCGCGAGCGTTCTCCAGCGCGGCTTCGCGCTTCGCCGGATACGCCTTCACCTTCGCGCGCAGCGAGATGCCGTCGCCCAGTTCCGCCTCGCCGTCGAACGCGGCCTGCTTGTCGAGGTGCGCGAAGAACTCGCAGTTCTCCGTCACCCGGTCACCCAGCTCGTCACGCAGCCGGTCGATGTCGGCGCCGTCCCGGAGCCGTTCGAGGACGTGTCGCACGTCGTCCGCCAACTCGACACGCGCCGAGAACACCACGATACGGTCGCCGTTGTGCCCGCGACTCTCGACGCGCTGTACGTCCGCGTCCTCCGGAAGGAAGTAACGGAGCGCCGACTCCACCCGCTCGTCGGCCTCCGTCTCGTAACAGAACGCCCGGAGGTCGATGTAGTGGAACGGAACAGAACTCATTACGCGAAGTATGCGACCACGGAATAAAAACGCCGTCCTCCGCGACCGCACGCCGACTGGTTTACTCTTCGGTCTCTTCTGCGGCTTCGAGACTGTCCTCGGGGACGCCGGCCTCCTGGCCGTCGTCGAACGACACCGTGTAGTTCGCGTCGCCGAACATCGTCTCGACCTTCTGCGTGATCTTGCCCGTCTCGCCGTCGTAATCGCTGTGCTCGTCGTGCAGCACGACCGTGTCGCCTTCTTCGAAGCTCATACGTCCGGATTCCCGCGGCCCGGGCAAAAGCCCCCCGGTTCGCTCCGACAGAAACGTTATGCCGCCTTGCCGTCAACACAAACCCATGACACTCTACGCCCACACCACGCGCACTCCGAACCGCCATCGGAGACAGACACACGAACCACCGAGCAATGCCGATTGACGACACGTGGTTCCTCGCGCAGCGCGCCGAACAGACCGCCGAACGCGCCTACCACCGCATCAGCGAGGGGTACGACGAGTTCATGGAGTTCTCCCGCACGCGCCACGTCGACCGCCGGCGCTTCCGGACGCTCGCGGAACGCATCGAACGAACGGGCGCGCCGTTCGGCGCGCACACCATCGTCTACCGGCCGTCCGGCGAACTCCTCCTCGTCCGCCACGACGGCGTCGACCTCTGGGTGCTCCCCGGCGGCGGCGTGGAAACCGACGAGACATACCGCGAGGCAGCTGAACGCGAACTCGAAGAGGAAGCCGGTGTCGACGCCGACTACCGCGGGCTCGCGATGCTCACCCGCATCACCGTTCGCTCCGGCCCCTACGAGACCGGGGGCGTCCTCCCCGTCTTCGCCGCCGACGCAACCGACTGCACCGCCCCCGAAATCAGCGACCCCGACGACGAAATCAGCGCCGCGCGCTGGTTCGACGACCTCCCCGACGACACCCGGGATCGGGACGACCTCGAACACTGGCGCAAGCGCGTGCTCGCCTGACACACCCCCTTACTCCGCGCCGAACTCCACGCCCTCCCGCGTCTCGGCGTCGATGCGGCGGAGTGCGGCGCGGGCGTTGCCGGCGTGATAGCCGAAGAACACGTCGTTCGCGTACTCCTCCGCGACTTCGGCGGCGTGGAGGAGGTTGTCGATGTCGATATCGACGGCGTAGAGTTCGACGCTGAACGGCGTGTCGAGGAGGGACTGGAAGCCCGATGCGATGGTTTCGAGCCAGTAGGTCGTGCCGTAGTTCGTGTCGTAGAGGGGGACGACGAACTCGTCCACGTACTCGCTGAGCGCGTCGATATCGAGGCCGCTGCGTTCGTAGAGGTGGCCGGGATAGGGGTCGGGGTGGAGGGTGAGGGAGAGTTTCCCCGGGACGCGGTCGCGGATTTCGGCGACGAACTCCGTGATGACCGAGGCGCGCCACTCGCCCCAGTCGTCGTAGTCGCTCTCGCTGAAGGCGTCCTCGCAGCGCTCGCAGTGACAGTACTCGCCGCGGGGGAAGCCCACGTCGTCGAGCCGGAGGTCGTCGTTCGCGTCGGTGCAGGCCTCCACGACCTCGACGAGGCCGTTCTTGTAGTGGCCGGCGCTCGGGCAGATGTAGCTCCAGTCGAAGTAGGTGCGTTCCTTCGTCGCCCGGTTCCCCTCGTCGTCCACGGGCACGAGACCCGGGTCGGTCTCGGCGGTGGCGGTGTCGCCGAAACAGGACACCATGTTCACGCCGTTCTCCACGGGGTCGGTGTGGCGGCCCGTGACGTCCTTCACCTCGTAGAACCCGCGGTCGAACTCCGGCCAGTCCAGCTCCTCGGCGTTCCGCGTGACGACGCCGTACATGGAGGAGTGCAGGGCCGCAGGAGGGGTAAGTGGTTCGTTAGTCGATGCGGTCGACGGCTTCCTCTGACTCGTCGCTCCCCGTGAGGAACTTCACGGCGACGTAGAGCAGGATGAGGGCGATGCCGACCTTCAGGAGTTTGCGTGCCATACCTGACAGTAGACCGCCACCCCTCTTAGTGTTAGGGCTTACGCGAGCAGGTGGTCGGTGAGGTCGTCCCGGACGATGGTCTCGCAGTACGCACACCGCACCCCCTCCGAGAGCACGTCGAAGCGAGGCTGCACGGGTTCGCCAGCGTTCGTGATGCAGTCCGGGTTCGGGCACGCGAGCACGCCCGACACCGTCTCCGGCGGTTCGACGTGCTTCTTCTCCGCGACCTCGTACTCGCGGATGATGTTGATGGTCGCGTCCGGCGCGATGAGCGACAGCACGTCGAGCTCGTTCTGGGAGAGCTCGCGACCCTCGACCTTCACCACGTCCTTCTTCCCCATCGTCTGACTCGGAACGTTCATGCCCAGGCTCACGGTCTCGCCGCTCGCGCCATCTATATCGAGGAGCGCGAGGACGTGCAGGGCTTCGCCAGCGTTCACGTGGTCGATGACGGTGCCGTTGCGGATCTTGCTGACGCGGAGTTCGGTGTCTGTCATAGCAGGGAGTCGAGGAGGGCCATTCGGACGGGAACGCCGTTGTGCGCCTGACTGAAGTACGTCGCGTGCCCGGTGTCGTCGAGCTCGGGCGCGATCTCGTCTACGCGCGGGAGCGGGTGCATGATGGAGAGGTCGTCGCGGGCGTGTTCGAGCGTCTCGGTGTCGATGCTGTACTTCCCGGCGACCTTCCGGTACTCCTCCTCGTCGGGGAAGCGCTCGCGCTGGATGCGCGTGACGTACAGCACGTCGAGGTTCGGCAGGACGTCGTCGAGGCTCTCGTGTTCCCGGACGTTCGCGCCGGCCTCGTGGAGGTCGTACCGGACGCCCCGCGGGAGTTTCAGGGACTCCGGGCTGATGAAGTGCTGGCGGGCGTCGAACTTCGTCAGCGCGTGCGCGAGCGAGTGGACTGTCCGCCCGTACTTCAGGTCGCCGAGGATGCCGATGGAGAGGTCGTCCAGCCCGGCGTTCTCCCGAATCGTGTAGAGATCGAGGAGCGTCTGGCTCGGGTGGTGGCCCGCGCCGTCGCCCGCGTTCACCACGGGCACGTCCACGTACTCGCTCGCGAGCTGGGCCGCGCCCTGTTTGGGGTGACGGAGGACGATAGCGTCCGCGTACCCCTCGATGACGCGCACCGTATCCGCGAGCGACTCGCCCTTCTTCACCGACGACGACTCCACGCTCCCCATGTCGACGACGTCGCCGCCGAGGCGCTTCGCCGCGGTCTCGAAGCTCATCTTCGTTCGCGTGCTCGGCTCGAAGAAGCAGAGCGCGAGCAACAACTCGGGGTGTCGCTCCCGGAACGCCGAGGGGTCGTCCGCGAACTCGCGCGCGCGGTCGAGTACGGCCTCGATGTCAGCCCGCGTGAGTTGTTTAGCGGTGAGCAAGTGGTCGTGACGCATCACCGAGTAGGGGGCGCGCCGCTACCTTGAATCCCCCGACCCGGAGTTGAAGTGTGAAGCCGACACATCCCGGGGCGTGCTCGCCGTCACCGGCGGAAAGGGCGGAACGGGAAAGACAACGAC
The DNA here is from genome assembly GCF_007833275.1 of Salarchaeum sp. JOR-1. GTDB lineage: Archaea > Halobacteriota > Halobacteria > Halobacteriales > Halobacteriaceae > Salarchaeum. The sequence goes on from NZ_CP042241.1 coordinate 2,121,782, forward strand.
CACGCTCGGCCTCGCGGCCGCGTACGCCCGCCAGCGACGCCGCCCCACAGTCGTCGACGCCGACCGCGACATGCCGAACCTCGCCATCACCGCCGACACCGCGGGCCTCACCGGTATCGACGTGGTGGCGAACCGCGACGGCCGCCCAATCGACGGCCTGCTCCCCGCGCGTCCGCCCGGCCCCGTACTCGTCGACTGCCCCGCGGGCGCTGGCCCCGACGCCGTCGCCCCGCTCCGGCGCGCCGACCGCGCCGTCCTCGTCACCACTCGCGACCGCGAAGCCATCGAAGACGCCGTCAAAACCACCGAGCTCGCGCGCGCCGTCGGCACGCCGATAGCGGGACTCGTCGTCACGCACCGCGAACGCGTCCCCGACGGCCTCGCCGAAACCATCGGGGCCACCCACGCGGTCGCAGTCCCCACGGTCGAGGAACCGCTCGCAGCCGCGGACGCCACCGCCGCCTACGGTCGACTCGCCGACGCGCTTCAGCCCCGCCGCTCACCGAGAACATGAACAGAGAACCGTGAGAGTATTCGCGGCCGTGCCGCTCGCCCGTTCAGCGAGGCCTGCGGGTTCGCTTACTCCTCGACGTCTTCGGCTTCGAGCTCTTCGGCGATTTCGTCGGCGTCGACGTCGGCGTCCTCGAGCGCGTCCTCGATGTCACCGAGGTCTTCGCCGCCTGCACCGCCGCCCATCATGCCGCCCATGCCGCCCATCATGCCGCCCATGCCGGAGCCGTCGATGACTTCCTGGACGATGACGCGGTCGATGTCGAGCTGGTCGATGACCTGCTGGAGGATCTGCTGCTTGCCCATCATCCACTGCTGATTGAACTGGAGCTGGGGGTTCTGGTCGATGTAGAGCGTCTCCTTCTCGACTGTCTCCGTTTCGGTCTCGCCCTCGTCGTTCTCGACGTCCTCCTCGACTTCGTCGGTTTCGAGGTGCATGTCGAGGTCGACGTCGAAGTACATCGAGAGGAGGCCCTGGGCCTTCTCCAGGCGGTCGGTGACCTCACCGAGGATTTCGTACTCGTACTCGACGTCCTGGCCGGCGAGCGCGTGGTTGAAGTCGACGCGGGCGCGGCCGCCGACGATGGTCTCGACGTGACCGTGCTCGCCGTCGATGTCGACGTGCGCGCCGGGGAACCGAGAGTCCTCGGGGATCTTGTCCGACTTCACCGTGCGGACCTGTTCCTCGTCGTACTCGCCGAACGGCTGGTCGACCACGACGCTGCCCTCGTCGCCGACTTCCTTCCCGACGATGTCCTCTTCGACGGGCTCGAAGATGTGTCCCTCGCCGAGGATGATGGTGCGGGGCGCGAACTCCTGCTCGTCGGTGTCGACGCCTTCCTCCTCCGCGACTTCCTCGTCGGTCGTGTCGACGAGTTCGCCGCCGTCGACGGTTCGGGCGGTGTAGGCGAGTCGGATGAAGTCGCCGTTCTGCAGTCCTTCGGCGGATTCGTCGGCCGTGTCGGCCTCGGTTTCGTCGCTCATACCCCAATGGACTGCCGTTCTATCCTTAAGGAGCACGGTTCCGGTGCGTTACCGGAACTCGTCGAGCGAACGCAGGACGGACGCGTTCACCGTCAGCCAGGCGGTCGTGCGCTCGTCGTCGCTCGCGTCGGCGGGTGAGACCGTGCAGCGGGCGGGGCCGTCGGTCGACCGCACCGTCTGTGCGCGCAGCGGGGGGATCGCGTCACCGGTGCCGGCAGGGTGCGTGGAGTGAGTCACGACACGCGTGGAAGGTCGCGGAACGGGCAAGAAGCCTGCTATGTGACGCGTATAGGTCTCGGGAGTCGTCCGGAGTCGGCAGGCTTTCGGCGGCCCGGCCGCGAGCACAGGTATGTACGAAGTCGAGGTGAAGGTGGAGGCAGATCACGAACGCGTGCGCCGCGAGCTGGACGAGCGGGGCGCGGACGCGGGGGAGACCGTGGTCCAGGAGGACACGTACTTCGACGCGCCCCACCGGGACTTCGCGGAGACGGACGAGGCGCTCCGCGTGCGCGAGCAGGCGACCGTCCGCGAGGGCGAGTCCCCGAGCGGGGCGCTGGACGGCGCTGACTCCCGCGTGACGTACAAGGGGCCGCTCGTGGACGGCGAGTCGAAGACGCGGGAGGAACACGAAACGGGCGTCGAGTCGGGGCGCGAACTGCGGGCGGTGCTGGACGGCCTCGGGTTCGCGGAGGCGGCGCGCGTGCGGAAGGTGCGGTCGTACTACGCGCTCGACGGCGTGACGGTGACGCTGGACGACGTGACCGGCCTCGGAGAGTACGTCGAGGTCGAACTCGAGGTCGAGTCCGAACCCGAAATTTCGGACGCTCGGGAGCGCGCGTACGGCGTGCTCCGCGACCTCGGACTCGACCCGGACGCCCAGATTCGAACGTCCTACCTCGGCCTCCTCCTCGAATAACCTCCAGGCATATTCGATTGGTCGGTCGTTTCCGCAAGTTATAGGAGCGGCTGTCGGGTATCTCGAGTAATGACGGAGCGCAATATTCGCGTCCGCCCCATCGACAGGGACGCGGTCGAGGACGAGGAAGTCGAAATCGTGGAGCGAAAGGGCCTCGGCCACCCCGACTCCATCTGTGACGGTATCGCCGAGCGCGTCTCCCAGGCGCTCGCACAGGCCTACCTCGACCGGATCGGGAAAGTCCTCCACTACAACACGGACGAGACCCAGCTCGTCGCCGGCACCGCCGCGCCCGCGTTCGGCGGCGGCGAAGTCATCGAACCCATCTACATCCTCATCGTCGGCCGCGCCACGAAGAAGTACGAGGGCACGCACATCCCCGTCGACTCAATCGCGCTCGACGCCGCCCGCGACTACCTCCGCGAGACGCTGCCCGCGCTCGACCTCGAGACCGACGTCATCGTCGACGTGAAACTCGGCGAAGGCAGCGGCGACCTCCAGACCGTCTTCGGCGAGGAAGGCAAAGCCGTGCCGATGGCGAACGACACGAGCTTCGGCGTCGGTCACGCCCCGCTCACCGAGACCGAGACGCTCGTCCACCAGACCGAGTACCGCCTCAACACCGAGTACCACGACGCGAACCCCGCGCTCGGTCAGGACGTGAAAGTCATGGGAAAGCGCGAGGGCGACCAGATAGACCTCACCGTCGCCGCCGCCTTGGTTGACGAACACGTCCCCGACATGGACGCCTACAAGGCCGAAGTCGAATCCATCCGCGCGTTCGTCGCCGACCTCGCCGCCGAGTTCACCGACCGCGACGTGACCGTCCACGTCAACACCGCCGACGACTACGAGGACGGCTCCATCTACCTCACGACCACCGGTACGAGCGCCGAACAGGGCGACGACGGCAGCGTCGGCCGCGGGAACCGCGCGAACGGCCTCATCACGCCGAACCGCTCGATGAGCATGGAAGCCACCTCCGGCAAGAACCCCGTGAACCACATCGGGAAGATTTACAACCTCCTCTCAACCGAAATCGCGCACGACGTGGTGCACGAGGTCGACGGCATCCGCGACCTCCGCATCCGCCTCCTCAGCCAGATCGGCCGCCCAATCGACGAACCGCACGTCGCGGACGCTCACCTCGTCACCACCGACGACACCGCCATCGAGGAAATCGAGGACGAAGTCCGCGAACGCATCGACCACCACCTCGAACACGTCACGGACATCACCGAACGCGTCATCGACGGCGAACTGACGACGTTCTAGAGCTCTTCCGCGGCGTCCTTCTCCACGAGCGGTTTCGCGTTCTCCGCGGGCAGCACCACCACGTCTTCCGCCTCCAGTGAGTACTGGCGCTCGTCAACGCCGAAGACGTCACCCACGTCTCGCGTGATGCGAACCGTCGTCCGCGCCGCGCCCTCAGCTCCGTCAGCGCCCGCAGAACCCTCGGCGTTTCTCGCGTCCGGAGACGGCGTATCGTCGGGCGCGTCGTCGGCCTCGTCGAGACCGCCCCCCATCGCCGCAGCGGCGCTGGACTCGGCTCGCTCCGTGGGCGCCGGCTCGCTCTCCCCGTCGCCACTCATGCTGTCCGGCTCCGGGTTCGCGTGGGACGCCGCCATGGGGTCGGCGCCGGTCGCGTCGCTCGCGGGTTCCTCGCGAGGGTCGGCGTCGCCGGCGAGCACGTCGAGAACGTGGGACTTGTTCTCCTCGATGCGCGCGACGAGGTCGTCGTACAGCCGGCGCTCCTCGTTCGTCAACCCCTCCGTATCGCCGGTCATCCCCGCGGCCGCGAGGCTCGCCTGCTTCACGATCTTCCCCATTCGGCGCTCGTAGATGGCTTCCGAGACCTGCTCCGCCGTCTCTATCTCGTCGGTGAGCGTCTGCACCTCCTCCGAGGAGAACGGGTCGTCGGACGCAGCGGCCGCGCGCTCGCGTTCGTCCTTTCGCGACTGGATGTAGTCGGCGACCTCCTCGTAGAAGGAGTCGCGGAGGTCCTGGAGGCTGTCCGAGGAGCGTTCGCGCGAGCGTACCGCGCGGAGGTCTTCTAAGTTCATTCTTGGCCTTTCTCCGCCCACCCGCGAGCCATCAGGAAGACGCCCGCGTACTCGGGTAGCGACACCACGCCCGGCTCCACACTAAACGTTTCGCCCAGCAGGGAGAACTCGTACTCTCGCGTCGGCTCCACCGTGATGTCGTGGCCGACGAACGTCTCCGGAACCGCGTCCGCGAGCGGGTCGAAACCGTCCAACTCCCCCCTAGAGAGCCGCTGAACGACGAGGCCGCTGCCGCCGTGGAGCGTGCCCGGGAACCGAATCAGGCGGTGCGTGTCCGTCGTCACGGGTTCGTCGATTGCGGCCTGCTGTTCGTCTACCGTCTCCGCGATGAGAGCGCGCGCGAGCGTCAGGAACGCTGGGTGCACGTCCACGTTCCCCGCCTTCACCTCCGCGGTGTTGTTCTCGACGACGTTGTAGATGGCCTGGGCGGATTTCTCGCCGATACCGTCGAACGTCTGCAGCCGATACACCGCCTCCTCCTCGTCGAGGTCGAGCAGGTCGTCCACGAACCCGGCGATGTGGTCGACCGCGCGCCGCCCCCACCCGCCGTCCGTCGGAAGCGTGCGCTTCGTCGTCGGGTTCTTCACACCCATCCCGCTCACAGTCTCCTCCCGGACGAGCGAGTCGAGTCCGAGCCCGTTCCCGAGCACGTAATCCACGACTTCGCGGCGCTGCTCGCGGTCCAACCCCCGAATGCTGGGGTCGCGGACGTGAACGTGGTAGCCGCGGCCGCCGGAGAAGACGAGTTCGAGGTCGTCGAACCCGAAGTCGCGGTCAAGGAAGTCGAGGAGGCGATAGAGCGCGTCCTTGCACTTCGCGAGCATCTCGCCGTAGGAGTCCTCGCCGAGCGTCACGTTCGGGAGGTGGTCGGCGTCTAAATCGAAGACGAGGTCGGACCCCCGCCACGTCTTCGCGTCCATCGAACTCGCGCTCGGTTCGTCGTAGTAGCCCGCGGAGAAGTAGACGTGGCGCGGGCGCTCCCGGCGCGCGAACTCGTCGAAGTCGCCGAGATCGAGCAGCGACTTGTGCCGCACCATCGTCGTGTCCGGGCCGGACGTCCACGGGATGTACCCCCACTCGCGGTCGTCCGCGCCCGGCGGCGGCGAGAGGGTCACGTTCCGGTAGTAATCCCGGAACCGACCCCGCAAGTAGGCTCGCGTCCGCTCCTCCATGCTTCTCGAACCCTACCGCGGCCGCGGTAAAAGACGTGTCGTTACCGTCGGAGAAACTCGCTGAGTTTATCCCGGAGCTTCCCGCGCTCCCCGAGACGAAGGTAGTACGCCGTCCCGCCGTCCTCGTAGTAGTTCTCGATGCGCCGCTCCACCTCGAACCCGAGGTGCTTGTAGAACGCCAGCGCGTTCTCGTTCGACGCGCGAGCGTGACACGACACGGTCTCCGCGTCCTCCGCGACCGCCGCGACCAGTCGCTCCCCGAACCCCTCGCCGCGATAGTCCGGGGCGACCGCGAGGAAGAGAATGTAGCCGTCCCGCCGCGCGGCCGCGAACCCCGCGAGCGTGTCGTCGCCCGCGACGTACGCGTAGACGGTCGCGCGCTCGTAGGCGTCCGCGAAGAATCGCCACCGCTGCTTCAGGAGGGATTCTTCTTCCCGAATCTCCTCCTTCAACTCCCAGGCCTCCTGGAGGTAGTCGTCGTCGCCCCGCGGAACGACGCGCTTCTCGACGGTGACGCTCACTGGCCGGCCGTACGCCGTAGTCGAATATAATTCCACCGTCCGCGTACCGCAATCCTTGCACCGCCACCCGGCATTGACCGGGACACATGTCCGCCGACTCAATGCCGCCGCCGAACCCCGTCCACGAACCGGGGAAGACCGCCTACGCGAAGGTCCGTGCGGCGGCACTCACCGGCGTCGCCGTCGCCGGCGACGACACCGACGGACGCTCTCCCAACGAGCGCTCCCTCACCGGAAGCGACATGGCGGACGCGCTCGCAGACGACGAGTAGATGTACGAACTCCGCGAACACACCGCCGACATCGCGGTCGAAGCCGCGGGCGAAACGCTCGGCGAGGCGTTCGCCGCCGCCGCGGACGGCATGGCGGCCGCGATGTGCGAGACCATCCCCGACAGCGGCGAGCGCTTCGAGGTCGCGGAGACCGCGAACTCGCGCGAGCGGTTGCTCTACGACTACCTCGACCGCCTCATCTACGAACGCGACGTGCGCGGCGTGCTCCCCGTGGACAACGCCGCCACCGTCACCGAAACCGGCGACGGCTACCGCCTCACGGGGAGCGCGCGCGGCGTCCCCCTCGCGGACGTGCACGCCCGCGACCTCAAGGCCGTCACGTACTCCGAAATGGACATCGAGGCGACCGAAACGGGCTGGCGCGCGTACGTCGTCTTCGACGTGTAGACGAAACGTATTCTTCCGTCCCGGCCCCACCGACGAGTATGACCACGTTCGACGCCGACGGCGTCACCCTCGAACGCGTCCGCGAACACGTCTGGGAACTCCCCCGGGAGGACGGGATGACCACGCCCGCCCGCGTCCTCGCCAGCGAGGAACTCCTCGAACACATCACGGACGACGACACGCTCGAACAGATAGCGAACGTCACCCACCTCCCCGGCGTCGTCACGCACGCGCTCTGCATGCCCGACGGCCACCAGGGCTACGGCTTCCCCGTCGGCGGCGTCGCCGCGATGGACGCAGAAAACGGATGTATCAGCCCTGGCGGCGTCGGTTTCGACATCAATTGCGGCGTCAGGATGGTGAAGACGAACCTCGCCTACGAGGACGTGCAGGGGCGCGAGGAGGAACTCGTGGACGCGCTGTTCGACGCCGTTCCCACGGGCCTCGGCGGCGGCGGCGTCGTGGAATCCAGTCACAGCGCGGTCGAGGGGATTCTGGAGGACGGCATGGAGTGGGCGCTCCGCGAAGGGTACGCCGTCCCCGACGACCTCGAACACTGCGAGGACGAGGGACGGCGGCCGGACGCCGACCCGAGTGCGGTGAGTCAGAAGGCGAAAGACCGGGGCGCGAACCAGATCGGGAGCCTCGGGTCGGGAAACCACTTCCTCGAAGTCCAGCGCGTCACCGACATCTTCCGCGCGGACGTGGCGGACGCCTACGGCCTCGACGCCGACCAGATCGTGGTGCTCATCCACTGCGGGTCGCGCGGGCTCGGCCATCAGGTGTGCTCGGACTACCTGCGGCGCATCGAGGACGAACACCCCGACTTCCTCGACAGCCTCCCGGACAAGAACCTCGCCGCCGCGCCCGCGGGCTCCGCGCTCGCAGACGAGTACTACGGCGCGATGTGCGCCGCCATCAACTTCGCGTGGGTGAACCGCCAACTCATCATGCACCAGACCAGGGAGGTGTTCGCGGACGTGTTCGACACCTCGTGGGAAGCGCTCGACATGGATCTCCTCTACGACGTGGCGCACAACATCGCAAAGAAGGAGACGCACACCGTCGACGGCGAGGAGCGCGAGCTCTACGTCCACCGGAAGGGTGCGACGCGCGCGTTCCCGGCGGGCCGCGAGGAAGTCCCGCCCGCCTACCGCGACGTCGGCCAGCCCGTGATCATTCCGGGAAGTATGGGCGCGGGGAGCTACGTGCTCCGCGGCGGCGCGGACTCCCTCGACGTGACGTTCGGATCCACCGCGCACGGCGCTGGCCGACTGATGAGTCGCACACGGGCGAAACAGCAGTTCGACGGCGACGACGTGCAGTCCGGCCTCGAAGAGCACGACCACATCTACGTGAAGGCGCAGAGCGGCGAGACCATCGCTGAGGAGGCGCCTGGCGTCTACAAGGACGTGGACGAAGTCATCCGCGTCTCCGACGACCTCGGCATCGGCGACAAGGTCGCGCGGACGTTCCCCGTCTGCAACATCAAGGGGTAGGGCCGTCCGGCCCCCGCGGCCCGCGCGGCCCGACGTTCAGTTCGACGTACTCCGACGCCGGCTCCGACTCGGCTTCCCGTCCGTCGTCGTGCCGGACGAAGTTCAGGTAGAACGGCTCCCCGCAGCCGTCCGCGCTCCACTCGACGCCGTCGCTCTCTCCGCAGACGAAGCGCACGCCGTCTGCGTCAGCGTCGGGGAGCGCGCTCGGCGGGTCGTACGACCAGCCCTCCAATGGGTACGGCGTCACCGACTTGTCGGCGAGGTAGGCGTCCCGCTCGACAGTCGCGAGCGTCTCGCAGCGCGGACAGTAGTACGTCACGTCGACCATATGTGCCGTAGGAACTACGGGGCGAAACGCATTTCCCCCGCGGCGGCGACGCCCCGAGTATGATAGACGAGACCGCCGAGGAGATTCGGGAGATGCGAACGCACTCCTCCTCGGTCGTCGCCGTGAAGGCCGCGCGGGCGCTCCGCGAGCTCGACGACCAGGAGTTCCCGACCGTCGAAGAGTACGTGCGAGCGCTTGAGCGGAACAGCCGGGCGCTCCGGCGCGCCAGCCCGTCGCACGCCAGTCTCGTTACGACGCAGCGTGAAATCGTGAACGCCGTCCGGGACGCCGACCCCGCCTCGGTCGAGGACGCGAAGGCCGAGACGAACGCGGCGGTCGACCGCGTGGTCAAGCGCGTGGAGTCCGCCAAGCACGCGGCCGCAGAGCACGTCGCCGAAACGCTCGATGACGGCGCGACCGTCCTGACACACGACTACTCGACGACCGTCCTGGAGGCCATCGAACTCGCCGCAGAGGACGGTACGTACCTCGACGTGTACGTCACGGAAGCCCGTCCACGCCACCTGGGCCGGAAGACGGCGCGCGTGCTCGCCGAAATCGACCGCGTCACGCCGACGCTCATCGTGGACGGCGCAGCGGGCTACTACCTCGACGACTGCGACGAAGTGCTCGTCGGGATGGACTGCATCGTGGACGACACGCTCTACAACCGCGTCGGCACGTACCCGCTCTGCGCGACTGCGAACGACACGGACACGCCAGTGACCGTCGCGGGGTCGAGCGCGAAAATCGTCAACGGCGAGGGGTTCCGGTTCGAGAACGAGTTCCGCACCGCCAGCGAAGTCATCCGCGAACCCCCGGAAGGCTTCGAGGTCGCGAACCCCTCCTACGACGAGACGCCGATCCGCCTCCTCGACCGCGTCGTCACCGAGGAAGGCCTGCAGACGTTCTAGGGCAAACACGAGGACTCATTGCGAGCGCGCCGGTCGTCCCCGAATTTCGCGAGTCCGGCACGCCCCACCAGTCAGAACATACCGACGGCTGGCCGCGCTATCGTACTTGAACGCTCGGAGTACGGGAGAGCGGAGTGAGAAGAACGTTCGCGGCGCGTCGCGCCGCGATTCACTCTCTCGCGGAGCGAGCGTTTTTAGTGGAGGTTTTTACTCAAGCGGTCGCCGGAGGCGACCCGCTGAGTAAAAAAGTCCGTTAGTACGACCGCTCTTTCGGCTCGTAGGTCTTGTTCTCGCCGTCGAGGATGACGGGGCGGTACCAGAGTTCGGGTTCGCCGTCGTTCCAGGAGACCATTGTGTGCTTGAGCCACTCGTCGTCCTTGCGCTCCTGGTGTTCCTTGCGCCAGTGGGCGCCGCGGAACTCGTCGCGGGCGAGCGCGCCCATAGTGAGGGCTTCGGCGATGTCGAGGATGTTCCGGGTTTCGAGGGTGTGCTGGAGGTCGGTGTTGAACGTCCGGGACTTGTCCGCGACGTACACGTCCTCGTAGCGTTCCCGGGCGTCCCGGATATCGTGGAGCGTCTCCTCGAGCGCGTCCTCCTCCCGGAAGACGTTGACGTTCGCGGTCATCGTCTTCTGGATGTCGGAGCGGATTTCGGCGTGCTGGGTTCCCTCGTCCTTCTCCAGGAGGCGCGTGATGCGGTCGTCCTCGCGTTCGACCGCCGCGTTCACCACCGTCTCGGGGTCGGCGGCAGCGAGGCCGCCGTCGGCAGCGGCTTCGTCGTCGCCGACGGTGCCGAGCGAGGCGGTGGTGTCGATGTCTTCGAGCTCGGGGTTTGCGGGTTTCCCGGTCTGGATCTTGGGTTCGCCGAAGTCGCGGCCGGCGGCGTGCGAGCCGGCGCGCTTCCCGAACACGATGAGTTCCGGAAGGGCGTTCCCGCCGAGGCGGTTCCCGCCGTGCACGCTCACGCACGCGCACTCGCCGACGGCGTACAGGCCGTCGATGCACGTCTGACCGTGTTCGTTCGTCTCGATACCGCCCATGGCGTAGTGGTGGCCGGGCTTGACGGGCATCGGTTCTTCGAGGCCGTCGACACCCTCGAAGTCCTCCGCGAGGTGGAGGATGTTCTCCAGGCGGTCGAGTATGCGTTCTTCACCGAGGTGACGCATGTCGAGCATTACGTACTCGTCCTCGAACCCGCGGCCCTCGTTGACTTCCGTGAGCTCGGCGCGCGCGACCACGTCGCGGCTGGCGAGTTCGCCGTCGTTGGTCGCGTACCCGTACTCGAACATGAATCGCTCGCCCTCCGTGTTGTAGAGGATGCCGCCCTCCCCGCGCACGCCCTCACTGATCAGGACGCCGGTCGAGGGGAGCGTCGTCGGGTGGAACTGGATGAACTCCATGTCCTCCATCGGGACGCCGGCGCGGTAGGCCATCGCGACGCCGTCGCCGGTGTTCGCGACCGCGTTCGTGGTGTGGTCGAACACCTGCCCCATCCCGCCAGTCGCGAGGATGACGCCGTCGTTCGCGTGGAAGCCCGCGAGTTCGCCGGTCTGCACGTCGTAGCCGACGATGCCGTGACAGCTGCGTTCGTTCGGGTCGTCCTCGTCCGTGACGGCGAGGTTCGTGACGTACCACTCGTCGTACACCTCGATGCCGCGCTTGACGACCTGTTCGTAGAGCGTGTGGAGGAGGTGATGGCCGGTCTCCGCGCCCGCGTACGTGGTGCGGGGGAAGGAGAGGCCGCCGAACGGCCGCTGACTGACGCGGCCGTCGTCCTCGCGCGAGAAGGGCATTCCCCAGTTTTCGAGCTGGATGACGTTCTCGGGCGCGTCCTGCGCGAGCGTCTCGACGGCGGGGGCGTCACCGAGGTAGTCCGACCCCTTCATCGTGTCGTACGCGTGGTCTTGCCACGAGTCACCGTTCCGTAGCGCCGCGTTGATGCCGCCCTCGGCCGCGCCCGTGTGGGAGCGAACCGGGTGGAGTTTCGTGACGAGCGCCACGTCCGCGCCTTCCTCGTGCGCCGCGATGGCCGCACGGAGTCCGGCGCCGCCTGCACCGACTACGAGTACGTCGTGTTCGTACATGATTTACCAGAATTTGAGATTGCTCTTCACGGCTTCTCGCTTGAGCTCCTGAATGTGCTCCGTGAGCGGGATGTCCTTCGGACAGACCGTGGTACAGGAGAACTGGGTCTGGCAGCGCCAGACGCCGTGTTCCTGTTCGATGATTTCGAGGCGTTCCTGCTGGCGGTCGTCGCCCTCGCGGTCGTCGAAGTAGAACCGGTAGGCCTTGTTGATGGCCGCGGGGCCGAGGTACTCGTTGTCGCCAGCGGCGATGTTGCAGGAGGACATGCACGCGCCACACCAGATGCAGCGCGTGCTCATCTTGATCTTCTCCCGGTTCTCGCGGGACTGAAGCTGCTCGCCCTCCGGTTCCTCGTTCGGACTGAAGTAGGGTTCCACCGACTCCATCTGGTCGTAGAAGTGCTCCATCTCCACGACGAGGTCTTTCACCACGTCCGCGTGCGGGAGCGGTTCGACTCGAACCGTGTCGGAGTTGTTCAGATCCTGAATCTGGGTCTGACAACCGAGGCGCTGACTGCCGTTGATGAACAGCGCGTCCGACCCGCAGACGGCCTGGCGGCAGGAGTGCCGGAAGGTGAGACTGGAGTCGAAGTGGTCGCGGGCGTGCATCAGGGCGTCCAGCACGGTCATCCCCTGTTTTCGCGGGACGTGGAACGTGTCGAAGCGCGGTTCCTGTTTGTCCGCGATCTCGGGGTCGTACCGGAATACCTTCAGTTCGACCGTGTCCTCGGCGGTCTCGGTTGCGGAGGACGCGGCTTCCTCGGCGCGTTCTTCCTTGCGTTCGAGGCGTTCGGCCTGTGGATCCGTTTCCGACTCGGTCTGCGTGTCCGGTGATTGCGTGCTCATAGTAGACTACCTCCGGCGAGTGCGAACGAGACGCGGAGCCCCTGCACGAACAGGGCGGCTCCCGCGACGATCAGCACCCACTTCGCGACGCGCTTCGGCGTGCCGCTGATTCCCTGATTGACGAGTGCGTTGTAGATGCCGTTGACGCCGTGGAACGTCGCCGTTCCGAGGAACAACACCATCGTCAGCCAGTACGCCGGTACCTCCATTCGGCCCATGCTGCCCGCGAACGTGATTTCGGGCGCGTGGTTGTAGAAGTGCAGGAGGAAGAAGTGGAACGCGAGCGTCACAACGAGGAACGCCGCGGTTGCTCGCTGCAGGAACCACGCCAGGCCGCCGCGACTGAACGAGGAGTAACGTTCTGCCATGTTAGAATGCCCCCGCGAGGAACGTCGGGACGCTCGCCACGACGATAGCGCCGGTGAGGACGAGCGACGCGTAGAAGCTCTTGTCTTGCTGTTCGAGTCCGAGTCCGAGATCCACGAGGAGCAGGCGAACGCCGTTCAGGATGTGGAAGACGGCGACCGCGAGCAGACCAACCTCGAGGAATCGGACGATGACGATGCTTTCGAGGCCGTGGAGCGTCTGGGTGTAGATGTCCTCGCCGTTCGCGATGACGGCGGCGGACGCGTCCGCCGCTTCGATGGACGTGCTGAGAACGGCGATGTGCGTGAACAGGTACGCGATGAGTACCCACCCCGTGAACTTATGAAACACCCAGGCCCACATGCCGGCCGAGAACTCCCGCCATCGGCCGAAGTCCTCGATGAGGCCCCGGTCGTACGACTGACTCATACCACGTGAACCTCTGGCCCCGCTCCACATAGAAGTTACTAACCCCGCATCCTACGCGGGTCGCTGGGGCGTCGTGCCGGCGCGGTCGCGTTCGTACGCGCGCCGCGTGGATTCGTCGAGTTCGACGAGGTGGCAGAGCGGGTTCCCGGGGTAGACGACGGGGTTTTCGAGGAGGCCGACGAGCAGTCCCGTGAACGGCGCGGCCACCGCGTCTCGCGTGGACTTGAACGGGTTCGTGATGGTGCAGATCCTGTCGCCCTCGCGAACGAGGTCGCCGTGCGCGTAGTGGGTCTCGACGATGCCGCCGGCGTCCGCTCGGAGCCACGTCTTCTCGCCGGAGTCGATGACGGTCCGCCAGCCCGGCCAGTCCACGGGGTCGGCGGGGTGGAGGCCGTACTGGGCGAGCACGCTCGCGACGCCGTCGAGCGCCTCGTCGATGAACCGCCGCTGGAACCGGTGGGCCTCCCCCATCTCGACCGTGACGGTGGGGACGCCGGCGTCGCTCGCTTCCCGGCGGAGCGTCCCGTCGGGGCCGGTGCTGTCGATGATGACGTTCGACCCGAACGCGCGCGCGAGCGCCGCCACGTTCTCGTCGTCCATGTCGGCGCGGACGTGGAGCATGTTCGACCGGCCGCGCGTCGAGGTGTGGAAGTCCATCCCGTAGTCGCAGGGTTCGATGAAGTTCGTGAACAGCTGGTGCGCCATCCGCTTCGCGCTCGTCGAGGTGTCGTTCCCGGGGAAGGAGCGGTTGAGGTCGCGGTCGTAGATCGGGAGGTAGCGCTGCTGGGCGGTGAACCCGGGGACGTTCACGACGGGCAGGCAGACGAGCGTCCCGTGGAGGTTGTCGTGCGGCCAGTCCTGTGCGACCTCCCGCACGACCTCGATGCCGTTGAGTTCGTCGCCGTGCACGGCCGCGGAGAGGAACACCGTCGGGCCGTCGTGGGGGCCGTTGACGATGGTGACGGGGATGCGGACGGGATCTCCGAGGTAGGTCTCGCTGATGCTGTACCGGATGTCGGCGGTCTCCCCCGGGTCGACTCGGCCGCCGTTGTACGTGAACGCCCCGTCTGTCATTACCGGGTCTGGGGGCCGGACGCGTAAAAGCGTGTGCGGGCGGACGGCCAGCAGGATGCGGCATGCCTTTAGTCCGTCCACGAGTCAGTTCGTCTATGACCGAGTCGGTACACGTAGGGGTTCTGAGCCTACACACTTCGAAGGAGACGAAAGCCATCCTGAACGCAGTAGAGGCGCTCGGACACGAGTCGACGTGGCTTCGCGAGGAGACGCTGTCCGTGGACGTGCGGGACGGCGAGGTGACGCTAGACCCGGACGTGGACGTGGTCGTGAACCGCCTCCTGCTGTCGAACACGGAACAGCCGGCGGAACTCCTCGGACTGGCACACACGCTGGAGGGCGTGACGCCGATGCTGAACGAGCCGTCGAGCGTCCTGACGGCGTTCCACAAGTACGCGACCGCCACGCACCTCACGGCAGCCGGTCTGTCCGTGCCGAATGCGTTCCTCTCGCTGTCGGCGGATCGCTTGAACGCGGAGCGCCCCCGGTTCGGCGAGGAGGCCGTGTTCAAGACCGCCATCGGGACGCACGGCGGTGGGACGTGGAAGGTCGGGGCAGACGAGGACGTGAACCCCCGCGTGGGCGAGCGGTACGCGTTCCTGCAGGAGCTCATCGACCGCGACGAAGACCGGCACCGCGACCTCCGCGTGTACGTGGTCGACGGCGAAGTCATCGCGTCGATGCGGCGGTTCGCTCCCGAGAACGACTGGCGGACGAACGTCGCGCTCGGCGGGGACGTCGAGGGCGTCGCCGACCTCCCCGCGGACGCGGAGTCGCTCGCGCGGGACGCCGCGTCGACGCTCGGCCTCGACATGGCCGGCGTGGATCTCGTGGAGGGCGAGGACGGCTGGTACGTCCTCGAAGTCAACCCCACCGCGGGCTTCAAGGGCCTGTTCGAGGCGACGAGCACGAGTCCGGCGCCGGACATCGCGCGGCTCGCGGTCGAGCGCGTGGGCGGGAGCGTTGACGCCGACGCGGTCGAGCGCCTCCGCGGGCAGTTCGACACCTCGACGCCGTCGAGCGCGCCGCGGACGCCGGGCGCGCCGACGGAGCAGCGCACCATCGGATACACGGAGGAAGTCCTCGTCTCGGGGACGAGCGGCACCGAGCGCACGCTCGCGAAGTCAGACACGGGCGCTTCGCGCACCAGTCTCGACACGTCGCTCGCCGCGACAATCGGCGCCGGCCCGATCAAGCGCATGACGAAGGTGAAGTCGGGGAGCATGAAACAGGGGAAGGCGCGGCCCGTCGTGGACATCGTGGTGAGCGTGAACGGCGACCGGCACACCGTCGCCGCGAGCCTCGAAGACCGCGGCCACATGGACTACCCGCTCCTGCTCGGCCGGGACATCCTCAAGCACTACCACGTGGACGTGACGCGGACGACGGACGGCGAGAAAGCGGAGGAAGAGGAACTGGACGAGGAGTAGCCTAGTCCTCGACTTCGTCGACGGCTTCGGCGATGTTCTCCTCGGCGCGCCAGAGGTAGAGGGTCGCGTAACTCCGGTACGGACGCCAGCGCTCGGCGCGTTCACGCATTGCGGCGCGCGTGAGGTCTCCTTCGAACACCGTCTTCATTCCCTTCCGAACGCCCAGATCGCCGACGGGGAACACGTCCTCGCGGCCGAGCGAGAACAGGAGTTGCATGTCCGCGGTCCACTCGCCGACGCCCGTAATCGAGGTGAGTTCGTCGCGCACCTCGTCGTCGCTCAGTTCCTCGAAGAACCCTTTGCTGTAGTCGTTCTCGGTGAACGCGTCCGCGATGTTGTTCACGTACCGCGTCTTCTGCCGGGACAGCCCGGCGTCCCGCAGCACCTCGTCGTCGGCCTCCCGAATTCCGTCGGGCGTCACGTCGACGGCGTCGAACAGGCGTTCGCGGGTCGCGGACGCGGACGCCATCGACACCTGCTGGCGGATAACTGAGGTGACGAACCGCGCGAAGACGTCCTCGGCGGGGTCGATGGTGAGTTCGCCGTGCGCCTCGACCAGCGGCCCGAGATGAGGGTCGTCGCGGAGGAAGTCGTGAGGGTCGCTCATACCCGTGGAAGGACGGCGACGAGAATAGGCGTTACGTCACCCGTGAAAACCCGTGTAAACCCGCGAATCGTTCACGTCGGGCAGGAGGGAAACCTTCAATCGGCGTCCGTGTGACTCGTCGAATATGGATATCGAAAACATCGACACCATCGCGGTGCTCGGCGCTGGAAGCATGGGCCACGGCATCGCGGAGGTCGCCGCGCTCGCGGGGTACGACGTGAACCTGCGGGACATCAAAGAAGAGTTCGTGCAGAACGGCTACGAGCAGATCGAGTGGAGCCTCGACAAGCTCGCCGACAGCGGCCAGATAACCGAGGACGAGGCCGAGAGCGCGCTCGACCGCGTAACCCCGGTGGTGGACATGGAGGAGGCGACGGGCGACGTCGACTTCGTCGTTGAGGCCGTCCCGGAGAAGATGGACATCAAGAAGAACGTCTACCGGGAGCTCGAAGACCACGCGCCCGAGGACGCGGTGTTCGCGACGAACACCTCCTCGCTCTCCATCACGGATCTCTCCGAGGTGACGGAGCGACCCGAGCGCTTCTGCGGGATGCACTTCTTCAATCCCCCCATCCGGATGCAGCTGGTGGAGGTCATCTCCGGCGAGCACACCGACGACGACGTGCTCGACCTCACCGAAGCCCTCGCGCGTGAGTTCGAGAAGACGCCCGTGCGCGTCCGAAAGGACAGCCCGGGGTTCATCGTGAACCGCGTGCTCGTCCCGCTCCTCAACGAGGCCGCGTGGACCGTCCACGAGGAGGACGCGACCATCGCGGAGGTCGACTCCACGACGAAGTACGAGATGGGCCTCCCGATGGGGTCGTTCGAGCTCGCAGACCAGGTCGGCATCGACGTGGCGCTGGACGTGCTCGAGTACATGAACGACGTGCTCGGCGCGGCCTACGAGCCGTGCCCGCTCCTCGTGGAGAAGGTCGAGGCGGACGAACTCGGGAAGAAGTCCGGGCAGGGGTTCTACGACTACGAGGACGGCGGCCCCGACATCCCGACCGACGAGTCGTCGGAGGACGTGCGCCTCCGCCTCACGGCCGTGATGGCGAACGAGGTCGCGAAGCTCGTCGGCAACGACGTGGCCGACCCCGCCGAAATCGACGAGGCCGTGATGCTCGGCGCGGGCTTCCCGGACGGCCCCGCCCGCCTCGCGGACGACACCGGTCTCGCGACCCTGCGTGACACGCTCGACGACCTCCACGAGGAGACCGGCGCGGAGCGCTACGCGCCCGCCGACTACCTCGTCGAGCTCGCCGACACGGAGGGGAACTTCCACCCCGAGCACGGCGGCGAGGAGACCGAGCAGGAGTTCGACACCATCAGCATGGAGGTGACGGAGAACGTCGGGCAGATCACGCTCGACCGCCCGCACCGCATGAACACCGTGAACGAGGCGCTGCTCGAGGAGCTCGGCAGTGCCATCGACGCACTGGAGGACGACGAGGACGCGCGCGCCATCCTCATCACAGGCGCGGGCGACCAGGCGTTCAGCGCCGGCGCTGACGTGCAGTCCATGGCCGGGAGCGCCGACCCGCTCGACGCCGTCGAACTCTCCCGGCTCGGCCAGTCCACGTTCGGCAAGCTCGAAGCGGCCGACCTCCCGGTCGTCGCCGGTATCGACGGCTACTGCCTCGGCGGCGGCATGGAGATGGCGACCTGCGCCGACCTCCGCGTCGCCAGCCAGCGCAGCGAGTTCGGCCAGCCCGAACACAACCTCGGCCTGCTCCCCGGCTGGGGCGGCACCCAGCGGTTGAAGAACATCGTCGGCGAGGGCCGCGCGAAGGAGATCATCTTCACCGCCGACCGCTACGAGGCCGCCGAGATGGAGTCCTACGGCTTCGTGAACGAGGTCACGCAGAACGACAGCCTCGAAGACGAGGCGTTCGACCTCGCGCGCGACCTCGCGCAGGGCCCGCCGCTCGCCCAGAAGTACACGAAGCGCGCGATGCGCGCCGGCCGCGACAGCACCGACGCCGGTCTCGAAGCCGAAGCCCAGGCCTTCGGACAGCTGATGAACACCGACGACCTCATGGAGGGCGTCACCGCCTTCATGGGCGACCGCGACCCCGACTTCCAGGGCGAGTAACCCGCTCGCAGTCCCCGCTTTTCTCGCGACCGACCGAAGTGTGTCGACGCGTTCCACACCCACCGCGAGTAGAGAGATTTAAGAGTCCGTGTCCTCTCACTCAGAATGCGAACGCTCGATTGGTGTAGTCCGGCCAATCATGAGGGCCTTTCGAGCCCCCGACAGGGGTTCAAATCCCCTATCGAGCATTCTCAGAGTGCGTTACTCCCCGTAGTGAACTCTATCGCTGGCGAATCCCTCGACTCCATAGAGTCAGCGGGGATTTGAACCAGGGAACGAAGCGCCGCGGAGTGACCGAGGAGGACTTCCCTAGCGGGCAGTCTCACGGGGCTATTCTCGGGAGTGCCGACGCTCCCCGAACGCCTTATCCGGAATCCGATACAATCGCGGGGTGATGACGGAGTGGTCGCTGCCCGACGGCTGGACGGTGTGGAGCGACGAGGACGGCGGACGCACAGTGTTGGTGTTCCGGCCGGACGTGTTCGACGGCGCGGACTTCCCCGCGCCCTGCCTGCCGACCATCTACGTGAGCCGTCGCAGTCCCGGCACGCGGCTCCGACAGCGCGACCGAACGGCGGGGCCGTGGCACGTCTCGCTCTCCCTCGAACCGGAAGTCCGCGTCGCTGCCGCGGACGAGACCGTGGACACGCGCCGGGAGGCCGTCGCGGCGGCCACCCGCCTCGCGGAGCGCTTCGCGAACGGCGAGGTGGCGTACCGGGACGCCTACCAGGTGCCCCGCGAGGACTACCTGGACGAACTCGACCGGCTCACGAACTGAGCCAGTCCGCGACCCGCCGGCTGGCGAGCGAGAACGCCGTTTCTTCGGGAAGGATTCGCGTGTCCACGGTGAAGTCCGCGTCCGCGGTCGCCTCTTGCTCGCGGAACGCCCGGTGGATGGTTCTGACGCCCGGTTCGCCTATCGAGTCCGCGCGCTCCCAGTCCCGGCGGAGGCAGGTGTCGAGGGCGGCGGTGACGTACAGGCAGTACGCGTCGTCGAGGTCGCGCGCCCACCCCCGCCAGTCGGGGTCGTGGAACGTGCCGTCGAGGACGACGAGAGGGTGCTCGCGGCGGCGCGCTTCGGCGTCGTCGAGCAGGCGCTCGTAGGTGCGAGTGGTGTAGTCGTCGGAGTGGAGGACGGGGGCGTCGAAGCGCTCCGCGAGGCGGGTCGCGAGCGTGGTCTTCCCGGCAGCCGGCGGGCCGAAGACGACGAGCAGGCTCATGCGGGGACGGGAGGCTTATGCGTGTTCACCGGCAACTCCCGAGCATGTTGACGCTCGTCGGGACGCGGCTCGCAGACCCCGGGACGGAGTTCGTCTACCGGGGCGAGGCGAGCGCTTGCGAGGACTGTCCGTACCGCAAGCAGTGCCTGAACCTCACCGAGGGCGTCCGGTACGAGGTGACCGACGTCCGAAAGAACGGCCAGGAACTCGACTGCGGCGTGCACGACGGCGGCGTGGTCGCCGTGGACGTGGAACCCGCGAGCGTCCGCGCGAACGTCCCGTCGAAGGGCGCGTACGCCGGCAGCAGGGGCCAGTTGCTGGGGCCGTGTCCGCACACCGAGTGCCCGAGCCACGAGTACTGCGAGCCGATGGGCGTGGACTTCGACGAGAACCGGAAAATCGAGGAGATCGTCGGCGACCCGCCCCACGACTACTGCGCGCTCGGCCGGGAGTTGACGCTCGTGGAGTTCGCGCCCGAGGGCGACTGACCGAGCGAGTCCTGTTTCTGTCCGTGGTAGCCGAACTGGTTCGCGTACCCGTACGGTGAGAGGAGCACGGGGTAGAAGTCGCGGTCGGCGCGGATGACTTCGCCGTCGGCGGCGGCGACGGGGTCGCCCGCCTCGACGAACGAGAAGTTCTCCGCGAACACCTCGTACTCGTCGGCCGCGGGTTTCGGAATCGGGTCGCCCATCGTGAACGCCGGGAGTTCGCGTTCGACGGCGTCACCGGGGAGCGCGCCTTCCACCGTGAGGAACTCCCGGGCGAGCGTGTACGCGTTCTCCGCCGCTGTCTCCGAGCCCTGGAGGCCGGCTTCGACCTCGACGATGTCGGCGTCCGCGGCGAAGAGACGGCCGTCGCCGAAGTCCTGCGTGTCCACGAGCGCCACGACGGAGAGCCGCGGGACGATGCGCTGGACGTGCGCGGCGCGCCCGTCGCTCACCGCGAACGGGTCGGCGTGGGACTGCGTGGAGTGAATGGAGAACACGGTCATCCCCTGCACTTCTGCCGCGAGCTCCTGCGCGAGCTGTCGCTCGTGGGCGTCCGCGGGCGTGTCCGGCGTGAACGACCGGTTCAGGTCGGAGTCCACGTACCGGACGCCGCGCTCTAGGGCTTTCTCGTTGACGACGATGCACTTCACGGGGCGTTCGACGTCCGGGTCGTCGTCGAGGAGTCGCTCTATCGCGCGAACCCCACAGGGTTCGTCGCCGTGCACTCCGCCGACGACGGCCAACTCGGGGTCGCCGTCGCCCAACTGTTCGACGCGCATTCACTCGATAGGAGGGGCGCGTTCGCCAAGTGCGTTGCGCTCCCCTCCGGAGCCTGCGACGACCGCTCCGCCGCAGCCGCGCGAGCGCCGCGTAATCCGCAGTGCTTAAACGCGCCACACTCCGATTCAGGGTCGCGTGCGGGGGTCGCCAAGCCTGGTCAACGGCGGCGGGTTCAAGCCCCGCTCTCGTAGGAGTTCAAGGGTTCGAATCCCTTCCCCCGCATGTGTGCGCGAGAGCGCGAACATGCACGAGGGACGATTCGAATCACGTCAGTCGCAGCCCGAACGGGTCGTCTGACGGCGGTTCGAATCCCTTCCCCCGCATGGTCAGTCCATGCGTGGAAGTCCGCGAGGCGGACTTCCCCCGCAAACTCACGTGCCCGATAGCGGTCGCTTCATCGACGTCTTCTTGCCGGTGCCGTCGTTCGTTCGACTATGAGCGAACGCGATAGGGCGTCGGTGGTGGAGTCGGCCGCGCGCGCCGGCGCTCGCGTTGCGGACGAGTTCTTCCGAACGGACATCGACGTGGAGACCAAAGACGGGAAGACGGACGTGGTGACGCACGCCGACCGGGACGCCCAGCGCGAGGTTATCGAGGCGGTTCGGGAGTCGTTTCCGGAGGACGCCATCGTGGGCGAGGAGGAGGACGAGCTGAAGGAGGTCCCCGAGCGGGGGCCGGTGTGGGTCATCGACCCCATCGACGGGACGAACAACTACGTGCGGGACATCCCGGTGTGGGCGACGAGCGTCGCGGCGGTGGAAGACCGAGAGACGGTGGCGGCGGCGAACGTCCTGCCCGCGCTCGGCGACACCTACGTCTCGAACGAGGCGGGCGTGTGGCTGAACGGCGATCCGGTGTCGGTGAGCGGCGAGGACGACCCGGAGGCGTTCACGGTGTCGCCGACGGTCTGGTGGGCGTTCGCTGACCGCGACGAGTACGCGGGCATCTGCGAGGGCGTCGTCGAGCGGTTCGGCGACATGCGGCGGTTCGGGAGCGCGCAGGTGTCGCTGTCGATGGTGGCGGCGGGCCAGTTGGAGGCGACGGTGACGAACGTCGAGACGAACCCCTGGGACACGGTCGCGGGCGTGCACATGATTCGGCAGGCCGGCGGGCGCGTGACGGACATCGAAGGCGACGAGTGGACGCCGGAGAGCGCGGGCCTGGTGGCGTCGAACGACACCAGACACGAGGCGGTGCTCGCGGCCGCGCGGCGTGCAATCGAGTAGCAAACGTATTGAGTTCCCGAACCCCACGGGGCGTATGGACCTCGACGACACGGACCGCGCCATCCTCCAGGCGCTCCAGGAGGACGCGCGCGTGCCGTTCAGCGAGATCGCGAGACGCATCGACATGTCGAGCGCGACCGTCCACGACCGCGTGAAGCGCATGGAGGAGGAGGGCGTCATCCGCGGCTACCACGCCGACGTCGACCCGGAAGCCATCGGCTACGGCCTCTCGGCCATCGTCGGACTGCGGGTCGAGCAGGGCCGGGAGGACGAGGCGCTCGACCTCCTGAAGAGCATCGACGGCGTGCAGGAGATAACGCTCACGACGGGCGAGTGGGACATCGTGATGCGGGTGTACGCGCCGGACACGGCGAAACTCCGCGAGCTCATGTTCGACCGCATCGCGCAGGTGGAGGGGTTCGCGCGCTCCCAGACGATGGTCGTCCTCGACACCGAGTACCGGACGCACGAGCTCCCGGTCTGAGACCGGAAGCGTAAAGCGGCCCCTGAGACGATTTCCCGCACATGACTTTCCCGGAGACCGACCGCGAGCGAGCGTGGACGGCGGGCGTCGGCGCCGCCCTGCTCGCGCTCGTCGGTGGGTCCGTCCTCTTCTACGACGCGGTGTACGGTGGGTTCGTCTGGCACTACTTCTGGGGGCCGGTGTACGCGGACGCCCACGGCGCGGCCTGTGCGGCGTGGAACGGCGGCAGCCCCGTCCTCTACGACAGCGCCGCCCGGTGCGCGCAGGCCGCCGAACCCGTGGCGTACCCCGGGTACACGCTCGTGAGCGAAGTCGGGTACATGGTGACGCTCATCGTGATGCTCAGCGGCGTCGTCTTCCTCCTCGACCGCCTGACGGTCGGCGAGGACCGCCGGCTGCTGTTCGCGCTGTTGCCGTTCATGTTCTTCGGCGGCGCGCTCCGCGTCGTCGAGGACGCGAACGACGCGCTCGGCGGGAGCGCCATCAGCTACCCCTGGAACGCGTTCATCATCAGCCCGCTCATCTACTTCACCGTCTTCTTCCTCGCGGTGGGCGCGCTCGTCGTCGCCGTCTGGCTCTCCCGGCGCGACTACACCGACGACTACTACCGGCCGCTCGCCGCCATCGGGAGCGCCGCGCTCGCGCTCGCCCTCGGCTACCTCGGCTACCTCGCCGCGACCACCGACCGCGTCCACTTCATTCCCGTGTTCACGGTGCTCACCATCGGCATCGCCACCGCGCTCGCCGCGGCGATCTACAAGGGCGCAGACGCGTTCGCGCCAGAAATCAACTACGGCACGGGGTTCGCGGGCGCGGTCGTCATCTGGGGGCACGCCGTCGACGGCGTGTCGAACGTCATCGGCCTCGACTGGGGCGGCGAACTCGGCTACCCCTACGGCGACCTCGTCCCGAAACACCCCGTGAACAGCGCCATCGTCGACCTCACTCAGCAGTACGTCCCGCAGGGCGTCACCGCAGTCGTCGGCGACGCCTGGGGGTTCCTCCTCGTGAAACTGGTCGCGGCGACGTTCGTCGTCTGGCTGTTCAACGACGACCTCTACGATGAGAACCCGCGGTTCGCCGTGCTCCTCCTCGTCGCCGTGCTCGCGGTCGGTCTCGGCCCGGGGACGCGCGACATGCTCCGCGCGACCTTCGGAATCTAGAGACCGAGCGCCTCCACGATGTCGTACTGGACGCCCGCGTACTCCACGAGCTTGTACCCGACGTAGATACCGACGATCCCCATCACGCCCGCGAGGCTGGGCGGCGCGGGAATCGGCACTTCGAAAAAGCGGAACACTGCGCCCGTAATCGCGCCGGTGAGGAGCGCGAGGACGACGTACGTGGCGTTCATACCGCCACGTCGCGCCTACTGGGTGTTAGTCGTTCTTGTACTCCGTGCGGTAGCCGCGGAACTCCGTGCGGTGGGCTTCCTCGTCCGCGAGCAGCGTCACCGCGAGGTCTTCCGTCACGGGGTCGTTCGCGTCCTCGGCGGCGTCGATGAGTTCGCGGTACGTGTTGATGGCGTCCTCCTCGGCGTCGATGACGCCCTCGATGACGGAGAGCACGTCCGTGGTGTCCTCGGGCGGCTGGAGGCTGTGCTGGTGGGCCTCGAACTCGCCGGAGCCGGGCGGGGACTCGTCGAGCTGTTTGAGGCGCTCGCCGAGCTGTTCTGCGTGCCCGAGCTCTTCTTGAATGTCCGCCTGGAGGGACTCCTTGATCTCCTCGGCGCGCACGCCGTCGAGGACGATGGAGTTCGACATGTAGTTCATCACGGTCTCGATTTCGTCCTGATACGCCTGCTTGAGGAGGCGGGCGACGTCGTTTTTCGACATGCAGGAAGAAGAACGCGCGCGTGCCACTTAGAGTTACTCGCCCCGTCCGCGGGCGGTCACTCGCGAATGCGTTCGACGTGGTCGATGCGGCGCTGCACGAGGGCGGCGGTTCCGATGTCGTCGCGAATCCGGAAGCCGTCTTCCACGTCCGCGAGCGCGGCGCTCGCACGTTCCTCTGCCTCGTCGATGGTGGCACCGAGACCGACGACGGCGAAGCTGCGGGAGGTGGTGGTGTAGACGCCGTCGTCGCGGGCGTCGACGCTCGCGTAGAAGAGGATGGCGTCCTCGCCGACGGAGTCCTCGGTGACGGTGACGCGCGCGCCGGCCTCGGGGTCGGTCGGATAGCCTGCGGGGACGGCGTACTTGCAGACGGTGGCAGTGGGTTCGAACGCGAGGTCGGGGAGGGGTTCGCCGTCCCTGGCGGCCGTGAGCACGTCGAGGAGCGGCGTCTCCATGACGGGGAGCGTGTTCATCGCCTCGGGGTCGCCGAAGCGCGCGTTGAACTCCACCACGTTGACGCCGTCGGCGGTGAGCATGAACTGGCCGTAGAGCACGCCCCGGTACGTCGGGAGAGCGTCCACGACGGCCTCCAGCACGTCGACGGCGTCGTCGTAGTCCTCGGCGGTCATGAACGGGAGCGTCCGCGAGGCGTCCGAGTAACTCCCCATGCCGCCGGTGTTCGGGCCCTCGTCGCCCTCGAAGGCGCGCTTGTGATCCTGGACGGCGGGCGTCGGTCGCACGTCGCCGTTCGCGACGAACGCCTGCACCGTGAACTCCTCGCCGACGAACCGCTCCTCCAGCACGACTTCGTCGTAGTCCTCCTCGCGGAGGTACGCCTTCGCCTCTTCTTTCGTCACCTGGTCGCCCGTGACTTTCACGCCCTTCCCGCCGGTGAGGCCCGCGGGCTTCACCGCGAGGTCGCCGTCGTAGGCGTCGATGTACTCGCAGGCGGCCTCGGTGTCGGTGAACGTCTCGAAGTCGGGACAGCCCGGGATGTCGTGGTCGCGCATGAACTCGCGCTGGAACGCCTTGTCCGTCTCGATGCGAGCGTCGGCCTCCCGCGGGCCGAACGCGTACACGTCCGCCGCTTCGAGAGCGTCCACCACGCCGGCGGCGAGCGGCGTCTCGGGGCCGATGACCGCGAGGTCGGCGTTCACGGCCTCGGCGTGCGCGGCGACCGCGTCCGGGTCGGTCTCGTCCAGCGTCTCGAACGACTCGGCGAGCGCGTCGATGCCGGGGTTGCGGTTGCTCGCGCACGCGTGGAGGTCGCAGTCCGACGCGAGCGAGCGAGCGACGGCGTGTTCGCGGCCGCCGCCGCCGACGAGGAGCACGGTCTCGGTCATACGCGACGAGAGTGAACAAAGGAGTGTAAAGGTTGCTCTTGGCACGGAAGTCAGTATCCGCGTTCGTGTATATCCTTGAACTCCGTGTTTTTCCGGGCGGCCCCCGAAACAGGGGTATGACCGACCCGCTCGCGCGGAACCGACTGAGCGAGGAGGGCAGTCCGTACCTCCGGCAGCACGCCGACAATCCCGTTCACTGGCAGCCGTGGGACGACGACGCAATCGAAGCGGCGCGGGAACGCGACCGCCCGCTGTTCGTCTCCATCGGGTACTCCGCCTGCCACTGGTGTCACGTGATGGAAGAGGAGTCGTTCTCCGACCCGGACATCGCCGCGACACTGAACGACGAGTTCGTTCCCGTGAAGGTCGATCGGGAGGAGCGCCCCGACCTGGACGACGTGTTCATGACGGTCTGTCAGCTCGTCCGCGGCGGTGGCGGCTGGCCGCTCTCCGTCTGGCTCACCCCCGAGTTGAAGCCGTTCTACGTCGGGACGTACTTCCCGCCGGACGCGAGCCGGAACCAGCCCGGGTTCCGGCAGCTGCTGGACGACATCGCTGAGTCGTGGCGGACGGAGCGCGCGGACGTCGAGGCGCGCGCCGACCAGTGGACGTCGGCGGTTCGGGGCGAACTGGAGGACGTCCCCGACCCGATCGACGCCGCGCCGGGGAGCGACGCGCTCACCGCGGTCGCGGACGCGGCCCGAGACCGCGCGGACGACGAGCACGGCGGGTGGGGCGGGAGTCAGAAGTTCCCGCAGCCGAGTCGGATTCACGCGCTCCTCCGCGCCGCCGACCGAACCGGCGACGACGCCTACACGCGGACGGCGACACGGGCGTTAGACGCGATGGCCGACGGCGGCCTGCGCGACCACGTGGGCGGCGGCTTCCACCGGTACTGCGTCGACCGCGACTGGACGGTGCCGCACTTCGAGAAGATGCTGTACGACAACGCCGAACTCGCCCGCGCCTACACCGCCGCCCACCAGGCCACCGGCGACGACCGGTACGCGGAAATCGCGGGGGAGACGCTCGACTTCGTCGACCGCGAGCTCAGCGACGGACGGGCGTTCTACGCGACGCTGGACGCGCGGAGCGGCGACGAGGAGGGGTCGTTCTACGTCTGGACGCCGGACGAGGTGGACGCCGCCGTCGCGGACGCCGGGGATGCGGAACTGTTCCGGGCGCGCTACGGCGTCACCGAACCGGGGAACTTCGAGGGCGACACCGTGCTCACCGTCGCGGAGTCCGTGGAGACGCTGGCGGACGACCACGACCTGCGCGAATCCGAGGTCGCGGAGCGTCTCGAACGCGCCCGCGAACAGGTCTTCGAGACCCGCGAGGGGCGGACGCGGCCCGCGCGGGACGAGAAGGTGATTTCCGCGTGGAACGGCCTCGCGGTTCGAGCGTTCGCCGAGGCGGGTCTGGTGCTTGACGACGCGTACGGGGAGCGGGCGGCCGCGGCGCTCGACTTCGCGCGCGAGGAACTCTGGGACGCGGAGTCTGGCGCGCTCGCCCGCCGGTGGCTGGACGGGGAGCGCTCCGGGCCGGGCTACCTCGACGACTACGCGTTCCTCGCGCGCGGCGCGCTCACGACGTACGAAGCCACCGGCGACCACCGACACCTCGCGTTCGCGCTCGACCTCTCCCGCGCGCTCGTCGAACAGTTCTACGACGAGAACGCGGGCGCGCTCTACTTCAGCACGCCCGACACGCCGCTCGCGCGCCCGCAGGAGACCGAAGACCGTTCCACGCCCTCGCCCGTCGGCGTCGCCTGCGAGACCCTGCTCGCGCTGGACGCGTTCGCGCCCGACGACCGACTCGGCGAGGTGGTGAAGCGAGTGTTGGAGACGCAGGGCGCGAACATACGGGAGTCGCCGCTCGGCCACGCGTCGCTCGCGCTCGCCGCCGACACCTACGAGACCGGCCACCTCGAACTCACCGTCGCCGCCGCCGAACTTCCAGAAGACTGGCGGCGAGTGGTGGCGGACACCTACCTCCCGGACCGCCTGCTCTCCCGGCGACCGCCGACGGACGGCGGGCTGACGGAGTGGCTCGCCGACCTCGGCGTCTCGGACGCCCCGCCGCTGTGGGCGGGCCGGGAGGCGACCGAGGGAGCGACGGCGTACGTGTGTCGGCGCGCGTGCTCGCCGCCGCTCACGACCGGCGAAGAGCTCTCGGAGTGGATTCGAGAGTTCAGGCCGTAATCGCGCGGAGTTCGCTCGCGAGGTACTCGGCGATGGGCTGGTCTTCTTCCTCGACGAACCGCGCGAGTTCGTCGCCGTCCGCGTCCTCCACCAGCACGGTCGGGATGAGCGAGACCTCGTACTCCGCCATCTTCGGGCCGGTCTTCACGCCGTTCTCACGCTCCACGGGGTAAGTGGAGATTCGGTCGTGAGACACGCCGGCGGCGGCGAGCGCGGCGGCGAACTCGGGGAGTTGTTCGGTGCAGTCGGGACACCAGTCCGCGCCCCACACGCGAACGTGCGTGGAGTCGTCGAGGGAGGCGAGCGTCTTCACGGCGTCCTCGTGGGCGGCCTCGTCCCACTCGCGGGCGGGCGTCATGCAGTCCAGCGTCATATCTCGGGGTACGCGCTCGGGGGGCTTAACGGGTACGTCCCGGCACTCCCTGCCGGCGTCCAGTACGTGTTTAGGACTGGAGCGCGTTAGTGAGGGCAATGAGAGACAGCATCCTCGACACCATCGGCACGCCGCTGGTTCGCCTGTCGTCGCCCGAGGGTGCGACCGTCGCCGCGAAGGTGGAATCCTTCAACCCCGGCGGCTCGGCGAAGGATCGGCCCGCGCGCGAGATGGTTCGCGCCGCCGAGGAAGCGGGCGACATCCAGCCGGGCGACAGACTCGTCGAGGCGACCAGCGGGAACACCGGCATCGGATTGGCGGTCGTGTGCGCCGCCCGGGGCTACGACCTCACCATCGTCATGCCCGAGTCGAAATCCGAGGAACGCCGCCGGCTCCTGACGGCGTACGGCGCCGACCTCGAACTCGTCGCGGGCGAGATGGCGGACGCGAACAACCGCGCCGCCAGGATGGCGCGCGAGAACCCCGACACCTACCACGTCAGCCAGTTCGAGAACGAAGCCAACCCCCGCGCGCACTACCGCACCACCGCCGAGGAAATCATCGAACAGGTCGAGGGCCGCGAAGTCGACGCGCTCGTCGCCGCCATCGGCACGGGTGGCACGATTACGGGCACCGCCACCCGCCTCCGAGAGGAGTATCCAGACATGGACGTCGTCGGCGTCGAACCCGTCGAGAACCCCGTTCTCACCACGGGCGAACCCGGCAACGACGACTACCAGGGCATGGGCCCCGGGTTCGTCAGCGACCTCCTCGACACCGCCCTCCTCGACGCGGTCGAAACCGTCGCCCTCGACGACGCCGAAGCCGAATGCCGCCGGCTCGCCCGCGAGGAAGGCATCCTCGTCGGCCAGTCCAGCGGCGCGGCGTCCATCGCCGCCACCCGGGTCGCCGACCGCCTCGCCCAACCCGAACTCGACTGCCCCGAACCGCCCGCCGCCCTCGCCGATGGGGGACACGACTACGACGACTGCCCGCTCGTCGTCACCATCCTCCCCGACTCCGGCGAACGCTACCTCAGCGCCGGCACCTTCGACTGAACGTTTTTACCACTCGGGTCGCGCGCTGCGCGACCACTCGCGGCAAAAACCTTCACGAAAAAGACCGAGCGCGTCGCGCTCGGGAGAACCGCGTCGCCCGGGCTCTCCGAGCGCAGAGATTCGCCGCGCGAAGCGCGGGCCGAGGAACCCCCGAAGGGGGTGACGACGGCGTTTGGTCTAGCGTTTGCCGAGCGCCGGCGTCGCCGGCGCGCAGCGTAAAAGGCGGGTCAGAAGAACTCGTCCTGCGTGACCCTGACGACGACCGTGTCCTCGTATTCGCTTCGTTCGTAGTCGCCGTCGCCGCCGCTGCCGCGGAGGACGTGGGTCGGATCGACGAGGCGGCCGTTCTCGACGCCGTAGACCTTGAGTCGGTTGATCGGGTCGTCGGGGGAGACGGTTCCGTCCCGGATTTCGCGGGCGAGGGGGCGGGAGAGCCACTCGTGGCGGCTGACGCTGGGATCCCGGACGAAGGCGTCGCTCGTGAGGCGGGCGAGGTACCAGTTGAGATCGTTGAGGAGGCTGACGGCCGCGCCGAGGCTGACGGTGTCGAGGACGACGGTGTTGTCCCAGGGCTCGGTGATGTCGTAGGTGCCGAGCGCGCGGCGGGCGGTGTCGTACCCGTAGAGGTCGACCGGGAGGCTGGAGTCGTCGTCCGCGACGAGGCAGACCCGCGTCATGTCATGCGACCTCCACGCGCTCGCGGTCGGCGACCGCCGAGTCGATGAGGGCATCGAGGTCGTCGGGGACGGCGGCGCGCACCACCGCGGGGTCGGCGTTGGTCTCGGGGTAGTCGGGCGCGATGCGGTTGCAGCCGGCGTTGACGGTGGCGGTGTCGAACGTCCCGATGTCGCGCGCCTGCGAGACGATGTCCTGTTTGTCCCGCGTGAACAGCGGCCGGTGGATCGGGAGCGTGGTGGCGTCGTCGACGGCGGCGAAGTTCGCGGCGGTCTGACTCGACTTCTGCCCGAGCGCCTCCCCGGTGACGATGCCGACCGCGCCCGCTTGCTGGGCGACGGCTTCGGCGATGCGGTACATCAGGCGGCGGTAGACGAGCATCCGTTCCGCGCCGGTCTCCTCGACGACGCGCTCGACGGCGGGGCCGGCGGGAACTCGGTGGACGGTGAGGTCGCGGCCGGACGCATAGGCGGAGAGCAGGCGAACGGTCTCGATGGCGCGCGCCTCGTGGTCGGGGCCGCCGTACGGGCCGAGGTCGAGGTAGACCGGAATCACGGGAGCGCCGCGTTTCATGGCTTCGTACGCCGCGACGGGCGAGTCGATGCCGCCCGAGACGAGCGCGACGAGCGGGCGCTGCGTCCCCAGCGGCAGGCCGCCCGGTCCGTCGCGTTTTTCGAGAAAGACGTACGCGGCGTCGCCCCGGCACTCCACGAAGAAGGTGATGTCGGGGTCGTCCAGGTCTACTTCGGGCTGGAACTCGTCTTCGACGGCCTCCCAGACGGCTTCGCCGCCCGCGCGACCGATGTCCTGACTCGTGAAGTCGTGGCTGCCCGCGCGGCGCGCCTCGACGGCGAACGCACCCCCGGTGTAGTGTTCGCGGGCGGTGTTCGCGAGCGCGCGCCGGATGCCGCGCATCGTCGGATCAACCACGAGACAGGGGCTCGCGGAGACGACGCCGAACGCGTCCGTCGCGGCGTCCGTAATCGCGTCCACGTCATCGCCCCTCGCGAAAATCCGCGCCCACCGCGCGTCCACGGACGCCTCGATATCCCGCGCGTCGAGCGTGCGTTCGAGGTTCTCCCGGAGCACGCGCTCCATGTCGGACTGCACCTTCGCGGACTTCGACCCGACGTCCCCGTGTCGCACGAGCACGGTGTCCGCACCGGGAGGAATCATACCGCGCTCTAGTGAGGGAGACGCCTTACGGCCTTCGAAAAAACGAGCGCGGGCTTACTGGAACGCGTGCCCGCTCGCGAACTCTTCTTCGTCCGGACTTTCCGCCTTCTGGAAGCGTTCTTCGATCTCCTCGTACTGCTCGCGAACCTCCGCGTCCACGCTCGCACCGACCTCGTCGAGCGCGTCCTCGAAGTGCTCCATCGTGACGCGGACGTTCCCCACGCTCTCGACGGCTTCCTCGGGGCTGACGGAGTTGACGAACTCGCGGGTCGCGTTCATCGTCGCTTCCCGGGCGAGCGCCTCCAGATCCGCGCCGACGAAGCCGTCGGTGCGCGCAGCGACCGTGTCGAGATCCACGTCGTCGGCCAGCGGTTTCTCGCGCGTGTGAACCTCGAGGATGGCGCGGCGCGCGTCCTCGTCGGGCACGGGCACGTGGACGTGCCGGTCGAGGCGGCCGGGACGGAGGAGCGCGGAGTCGATGAGGTCGGGGCGGTTCGTCGTCGCGACCACGACCACGTCCTCCAGGTCTTCGATGCCATCCAGCTCGGTGAGGAGCTGGCTGACGACGCGCTCGCCGACGCCGGAGTCGCCCATGTTTCCGCCACGCTGGCCCGCGATGGAGTCGATCTCGTCGAAGAACACCACGGTGGGTGCGTTCGACCGCGCCTTCTCGAACACCTCACGGACGCCCTTCTCGGACTCCCCGACGTACTTGTTGAGGAGTTCGGGGCCCTTCACGGAGATGAAGTTCGAGTTCGCCTCGTTCGCCACCGCTTTCGCGAGCAGCGTCTTCCCGGTGCCCGGCGGGCCGTAGAGGAGGACGCCTTTCGCGGAGTCGAGGTCCATCGACTCGAACACCTCGGGGTAGTCGAGCGGCCACTGGATGGTCTCGCGCAGGCGCTCTTTCGTGTCTTCGAGGCCGCCGACGCTGTCCCAGGTCGTGTCGGGAACTTCGACGAACACCTCGCGGAGCGCGGACGGCTCGATGCCCTTCAGCGCGTCCTTCATGTCCGCCTCCGTGACCTGAATGGATTCGAGGAGCTCCGCGTCGATCTCCTCGGATTCGAGGTCTATCTGGGGGCGGACGCGGCGGAGCGCGTTCATCGCGGACTCCTTCGCGAGGGATTCGATGTCCGCGCCGACGAACCCGTGCGTGTTCTCCGCGTACTCGTCGAGGTCGATGCCGTCCGCGAGCGGCATGCCGCGCGTGTGCACCTGGAGGATCTCCGTCCGGCCGTCCTTGTCGGGGACGCCGATTTCGATTTCGCGGTCGAACCGGCCGCCGCGGCGGAGCGCGGGGTCGATGGCGTCGACGCGGTTGGTGGCCGCGATGACCGTCACGTCGCCGCGCTCTTCGAGGCCGTCCATGAGGCTGAGGAGCTGGGCGACGACGCGGCGCTCCACGTCCCCGCTCGTCTCACCGCGCTTCGGCGCGATGCTGTCGATTTCGTCGATGAAGATGATGGCGGGCGTGTTCTCCTCCGCCTCGTCGAACACCTCGCGCAGCTGCTCCTCGGACTCCCCGTAGTACTTCGACATGATTTCGGGGCCCGAGATAGTCTCGAAGTGCGCGTCGATCTCGTTCGCGACCGCCTTCGCGATGAGCGTCTTCCCGGTGCCCGGCGGGCCGTGCAGGAGGACGCCTTTCGGCGGTTCGATGCCGAGCTGCTGGAACAGTTCGGGGTGCCGCATCGGGAGTTCGATCATCTCCCGCACCTGTTCGAGCTCCTCGTCCAGGCCGCCGATGTCCTCGTACGCGACGTTCGGCGTGGCGTCGCCGCTCTCGTCGCCGCCGGTCTGGATCTCCTCGGCGGGCCGCTCGGAGAGCTGGATCTCGCTGGAGTCCGTGACGACGACCGTGCCGTCCGGCTCTGTGTCCGCGATTTTCACGGGGATCTGCTGGCCGCTCGACGACCCGAGGCCGCCGAACCCGAAGCTGATGTGGACGGTCTGCCCGGCGGTGACGGGGCGGCCGCTCAGGCGGTCGCGCACCATCGGAGAGATGTCGCCGCGCACGCGCAGGTTCTGCGGGAGCGCGACCGTGATGGCGCCGGCGGGCTTGATGTCCGCCTTCTCCACCTCGACCCGGTCGTCGATGCCCACGTCGGCCTCCTGGCGGAGGCGGCCGTCGATGCGGGCGACGCCCTGGCCGTCGTCCTCGGGGTAGCCGGGCCAGACGCGCGCGACGGCGCGACCCGAGTCCGTCCCGCTGATGACGATGTAGTCGCCGTTCTCGAGGCCGAGTTCCTGCATCGACTGTCGGTCGATGGCGGCCAGTCCACGGCCGGCGTCCTTCTGCTTTAGGGGTTTGACCGTGAGTTTCATCGTTCCACCTCGATAGTGACGACGCCGTTCGTAATAGTTGCTTTCGCCACGTCGCCCGCGGGGACGTCGAACTCGCGCTGCTCGCCCTCGCCGTCGGCGACGAGGATGGCCGTGCCGTCGACGACGTCCACGGAGACGCCGTCGGCGCTCGTACCGAGGTCGGCGGCGACGATGGTCCGGTCGTCGTAGTCGTACTGACGGACCATCTCCCCGCTCTCGCTGACGGAGGTGCGTTCGTTCATGCTAACCCATAGTTAGTCCGCTAAGTATTTAAAGGTTTCTCCGAAGTGGAGGGGGCCGGGTAGCGAATATAGAATAGTGGTAGAATTGCGGTTCACACCAGTGGGTGCCGTTCCTACCCCATCCTACACGCGCCCCGCCCTAAACGCCGTCGCCACCAGCACTCATCACGGGGTAGTTCCACCGAGCGCGCTCACCCGAGACGGTTCATCGAGTCGATGTTAGACGAAAAATGGCGGGTCGTCTGTCGGCGCATCGAAGATGCGCCGTTCACCGGTCGCCGGCGGCGACCCCGAACCGGAAAAAAGTCCGTTAGTAGAGGTCGTCGAGGTCGTCTGCGGCGTGGCTGTGTTCGCTCGCGGGGAAGTCGCCGTTCTCGACGTCCCGCTTGTACTCGGTGATGGCGGACTCCATCTCCGCCTTGAGGTCGCCGTACTGCTTCGCGAAAGGCGGACTCCAGTCGGTCATGCCGAGCACGTCGGTGACGACGAGAACCTGCCCGTCGGTGTCGGGGCCGGCGCCGATGCCGATGGTGGGGATGTCGATGGCGTCAGTTATCTGGGCGGCGACGTTCGCGGGGACGTGTTCGAGGACGAGGCTGAACGCGCCGGCGTCCGCGTGGGCTTCGGCGAGGCGGAGGATTTCGCTCGCGGTGTCCTCGGTGGTTCCCTGGCGGGTGTAGCCGCCGAGTTGGTTGACGTGCTGGGGGGTGAGGCCGAGGTGGGCCATCACGGGAATTCCGAGCGAGGTGAGGGTGTCCGTCAGCTCGACGGTATGCTCGCCACATTCGAGTTTCACCGCCTGCGCACCCGCGTCCTTGAGGAGGCGTCCCGCGTTCTCGACGCTCGCCTCCTCGCTCGCGCCGAAGCTGAGGAATGGCATGTCGGCGACCACGAGCGTGTCCTCGGTCGCGCGCGCGACGGCGCCCGTCCTGCTCGCCACGTCGTCCATCGTCACTGGGAGGGTGGAGTCGTATCCCATCACGGCGTTCCCCATGCTGTCCCCGACGAGCACCACGTCGAGGCCGGCGTTCTCGACGGCGGCCGCGGTCGGCGCGTCGTACGCCGTGAGCATGGTTATCGGCTCGTCGCCCGCCTTCCGACGGATGTCCTGAACGGTCGGCATACGTCGAAATGCGCGAGGACCCGGGTAAGCGTTTCCGAACCGGAAGAGCGGGGTTTATGCGGGCACGCGCCGAGAGTACAGGTGTGCCAGAGCGCGTCGAGACGCACGAGACGGACGGCGTGGACTACGCGTGGGTGATGCAGACGACGTTCGTCCTCACTATCGTCGTCGGCGCGCCCGTCGTCGCGCTGCTCTCCGTGTTCACCGACCTCAGAACGTGGGCGTCGATGGCGATGTTCGCCGTGCGCGTCGGCGCGGTGGTCTGGATTCTCACCGCCGTTCCCGTCTTCCTCTACGCGCGGAAGCGAGCGCGTCACCCCTCGACGTAGCGGAACTCGGTGCCCGCGCGCTCGGCGGTCTCCGCGTCCCGTTCGGCGTCACCGACGAACACCACGCGCTCCGGGCGAACGCCGAGCGCGCGAACCGCCGCCCGCAGCGGCTCCGGGTGGGGTTTGCGCTCCGCCACCGAATCCCGGCCGACCACCGCCTCGACACTGTCGAGCAGGCCGTGTCGGGAGAGGGCGATCCGGCAGGCGGCCTCGCAGTTCAGCGAACACACCGCCGCCGGAACGTCGCTCCCGGCGAGTTCGTCGGCCAGCGGGAGGGACTCCGCCGTTCTCGCGCCCTCACGCTCGTACTCGCTGATGATCCGTTCAGCCTCGCCGCCGACGCCCGCGGATTCGGCGGCGTCGAGCAACCCCCAGGTCCCGTAGTCGTCGGGGTTCACGCGCGCGGAGTCGAGGAGCGCACGGAGGTCGGCGGCCACCGCGCGCCAGTCGACCGGGAGGTCGACGAGCGTTCCATCGAGGTCGTAGACGACGCCGTCCATCTAATCGAGGAGGCCGCGGGCGATGACCTCCTTCTGGATCTCCGAGGTGCCCTCGTAGATGGTCGTTATCTTCGCGTCCCGGTAGTAGCGCTCCACGTCGAAGTCGGTCGTGTAGCCGTAGCCGCCGTGAATCTGGACGGCCTCGTTCGTGATGTCGACGGCTGCCTCGCTCGCGTGGTACTTCGCCATCGCCGCCGCCTCCTGGTAGTTCTCGCCCCGGTCGGCCTTCGCGGCCGCATTCCGGCAGAGGAGGCGAGAGGCCTGGAGTTCGGTTCGCATCTCCGCTATCTTCTCCCGAATGCTCCCGAACTGGCCGATGGGCTGGTCGAACTGCTCGCGGTCGTTCGCGTACGCGACCGCGTCGTCGAGCGCGGCCTGCGCGAGTCCGACCGCCTGCGACGCGATGCCGACGCGGCCGCCCGTGAGGATGTGCAGCGCCGCCGACAATCCTTCTCCCTCCGGCGTCAATCGGTTCTCAGCGGGGATGCGGGCGTCGTCGAACGTGAGCGTCGTCGTGTCGCTCGCGCGCAGCCCGAGTTTGTCCTCGCGCGGGCCGACGGAGAGGCCGTCGGTGTCCTTCGGCACGACGAACTGCGTGATGCTCCCGGGGTCGTCCCGGTCGGTCTTCGCGAACAGGACGACGACGCCCGAGCGCTCGCCGTTCGTTATCCACTGCTTCGTGCCGTTGACGACGTACTCGTCGCCGTCGCGGCGCGCCTCCGTCTCCATCCCCGCCGGGTTCGACCCCGCCTGCGGTTCCGAGAGCGCGAACGCCCCCACCGGACGCCCCTCAGCCATCTCCGGCAGCCAGCGCTCCTTCTGGGCCTCGTCCCCGAACTCCGCCAGACAGGACGTGGCGAGGCAGTGCACGGAGAGCGCCGTCGCCACCGACAGCATTCCGTACGCCAACTCCTCGTTCACCACGCTGTACGTGAGTTTCTCCACGTCCAGCCCCCCGTACGCCTCGGGCACCGTCATCGCCGTCAAATCGAGGTCGGCGAGCGTGTCCCAGACGCCCTCCGGGAACGACTCCGTCCGATCGGCCTCCGCGGCCACCGGCGCGAGTTCCTCCGCTGCCACCTCACGCGCGACCTCCCGTATCGCCTCTTGCTCCGCAGAGAGCTCCATACGCAATACTCGCCGGAAGAGGAGAAAAAACGCCTGGTTCCACACCCGCGACTACGCGGCCACGTTCCATCGCACGCACGGCGAGAACTACTCCTGCGTCACGTCCACGCCGAGTCTGTCCTCGAGTTTCGCGATGAGCGACCCGCCCACGCCCGCGCGGTTCGCCCGCCCCTGCTCGACCGCCAGCAGGTCGTTCTCGTCGACGCCCAGTTCGTCCGCCAACTCCTCCAACTGCAGCCCCGCTTCCTGTCGAGCCTTCTGAATCGTCCGCCCGTAATCCGAGGAGAGATACGGGAGCTGGTCGCCCTCGTAGTTCGTGCCTTCCTCCTCCCAGCGCGTCGAATCACCGGTCGCCGCGTCGAACTGCCGCGCCGTGTTCCGCGCCGCCTGCTTCCGACGCTGCTGTTCTTCCGACACCTCACGCTCCGCCTTCGACGACTCGTCGAGGTTCGCACAGTTCGAACACACCTGCAACTCCGCGCCCGCCACGCTCGCCGTCGTCAACGACTCCGACGAGGTCCCGCAGAGCTCACAGGACCCACTGGATCCCCCACCGGAGGATCCACCGGTCGAATACTTGGCCATACACACCCCTATGATGGACTACCCATTTTAACACCTCGCTTACCGGCACGAACGCGGACAGAACACGACACCGCGCCCACGACCGACCGCCGAGGCCACGGCCGGCCGGTGTCGGGCCAAGATATCGCCGCATGCCACCGTGGCTGGTCGATGTTGGTTCGTCAGTAAGTTGTGCGTGGGTGAGCGGGCCGAACCGCTTCGCGGCCCGGCTGCCACCCGAACCCTCCGGGTTCGGGAGTGTCCCGGTAGGGGAACACCGTGGCTGGTCGGTGTTACGCCGTCAGTAAGTTGTGCGTGGGTGATGTCCCGGTAGGGGAGATCACCGTGCATCGCAGCGTTGGACGGTGTGTCCGTCCGGTGCGATGCGTGGGACCGGATTTGAACCGGCGAACCTCTACAGGACAGCGCCCTCAACGCTGCGCCTTTGGCCTAGCTTGGCTACCCACGCTCGCGCGTGTTTCGCTGCACTCCATGGTAGCCGCGGCCATAATAAAACCCCTACGATTCGCGGGCCGAGTGGGGGAGGGACGCACGGTAGTGTTTTGGAGCGGGCGACGCAAGCACGCGTATGCAGTCGTTCGTCCGCCGACACACGGTCGGAGTCGCGGGAGTCGTGAGCGCGCTCGCACTCGGAGTGGTCGTCGCGGCGGTGCGCGGCGTGATTCCCGCCAGCCTCCTCCCGACCTACGAGCCGCTGGTGTCCGTCATCCCGCCCCTGAACGCGGTCATCAGCGCGGCCGCCATCACCACCATCGCACTCGGCTGGAGCGCCGCCCGGAGCCGCGACTTCGCCAGACACCGTGCGCTGATGGGAACGAGCACCGTACTGTTCGCGGGGTTCCTCGCGCTCTACCTCTACCGGCTCGTCGTCCACGGCACCACCGAGTTCGGGGGCCCCGAGGCGGTGTATCAGTTCCTCTACCTCCCGGTGTTGATAGTGCACATGGCGCTCGCGATGGTGTGCGTCCCGCTCGTCGTGTACGCGCTCGTCCTCGCCGGCACGCACACCGTCGCGGAGCTCTCCGAGACAGTGCACGCGCGCGTCGGCCGGGTCGCCGCATCGCTCTGGATGGTGTCCTTCTCGCTCGGTATCGTCGTCTACCTCCTCCTC
The DNA here is from genome assembly GCF_007833275.1 of Salarchaeum sp. JOR-1. Taxonomy (GTDB): domain Archaea; phylum Halobacteriota; class Halobacteria; order Halobacteriales; family Halobacteriaceae; genus Salarchaeum. The sequence continues at coordinate 2,160,504 of NZ_CP042241.1, forward strand.
TACGTCGTCTACTAGTCGTCCGCGGACGCGACCACGGGCCGTTCGACTTCGCGGTCGGTCGTCTCGCCGTCGATGTCGTAGGGGTACTCGCCGGTCACGCAGCCGAGGCAGAGGTCGTCGCGGTGTTTGCCGATGGCGGACGCGACGGCGTCCACGGAGAGGTAGGAGAGGCTGTCCGCCCCGATCTCCTCGCGTATCTCGTCCGTGCTCTTGTCGGCGGCGATGAGTTCCTCGCGGGTGGCCATGTTGATGCCCATGTAGCAGGGCGCGAGGATGGCGGGCGCGCCGATGCGGACGTGGACTTCCTCCGCGCCCGCGTCCCGCACGAGTTCGACGAGCTGGTTCGACGTGGTGCCGCGGACGATGCTGTCGTCGATGATGGTGACCGACTTCCCCTCGACGGTCGAGCGGATGGGGTTGAGTTTCAGGCGGACCGCGCGCTCGCGGGCTTCCTGCGTCGGCATGATGAACGTCCGGCCGACGTACCGGTTCTTCATCAGGCCTTCCGCGAACTCGACGCTCGCGCCGTCCTCGTGGGCGGCGTCGGAGTACCCGGACGCGAACGCGCGCCCCGAGTCGGGAACCGGCATCACCACGTCGGTGTCCACGCCGGACTCCGCCCAGAGTTCGCGGCCCAAGTCCCGCCGGACTTCGTAGACGAGCTCGTCGTCGATGACGGAGTCCGGGCGAGCGAAGTAGACGTACTCGAAGAAGCAGTGCGCGCTCCGGTCGCGCTCGAACAGCTGGTAGGAGTCGAAGCCCGTGCCGTCCTCGTGGAGAACGACGAGTTCGCCGGGTTTCACGTCCCGGACGAGGTCGCCGCCGAGGGTGTCGATGGCGGCGGATTCCGAGGTGATGACGTAGCCGTCGTCGAGTTCGCCGATGCAGAGCGGGCGGTTGCCCTCCGGGTCGCGGACGCCCATCACGGTGTCGTCGTGCATGATGGTGAGCGCGTACGACCCGTGGATGCGCTCCATCGTTCGCTTGACCGCCCTGACGAGGTCGGCCTCCAGGAGGTTTCGCGCGATGTCGTGCGCGATGACTTCGGTGTCGCCGTCGCTCGTGAACGCGTGACCGGTCGCCTCGAGTTCGTCACGAACCTCGGCGGCGTTCACGAGGTTGCCGTTGTGGCTCAGGCCGAGCGCGCCCCCACGAAACGACACGGAGAACGGCTGCGCGCAGGACTTGTCGAGGCTTCCCTCGGTGGGGTATCGGACGTGTCCGAGACCAGTGCTGCCGGTGAGGGCGTCGATGTCGGACTCGTCGAAGGCGTCGCCGACGAGCCCCATCTCGACGTGCTGGTGTTGCTGGAAGCCGTCGTGGGTGACGATGCCAGCCGACTCCTGGCCGCGGTGCTGGAGCGCGTACAGCGCGTAGTACGTCGGGAGCGCCGCGTCTCGCTCCGCGAGGCTGATGCCGACGACGCCGCACTTCTCGGTCATTCCGGTCGCGGGGCGGCTCGCGCCAGCGCCATCTTCCATGGATAGTGCTTGAATCATCCACAGATAAAAACACCCGTGATTGTGCCTCAGTCACCGCCGACACCACCATATAGTGTTCAGTATCGTGCATACAACTGTGGGTCGGTCGCACGTACACAGAACGTGGCGAACCGGGAACGTGCGCGCAGAAGCTGGGGCGATTTCGTCCGAGTCGGCGAAGAGTTCTTGAGACCTCGACCAATTGTGTTAAATGATAACGTATGACGCGAAACGGCGACAGTGACGGACGGAGACGACCCCGGGCGGCCACGGACGCGGAACCCGTCCGCCGGAGCGTCGAAGTCGAGTACTGGGTCGTCGACGACGACGGCGAACTCGCGAGTCCGCGCGGCCTCCTCGACGCCACGGACGGCGTCGAACGAGAGTTCGTCGAACCGCTCGTCGAAGTGAAGACCACGCCCTGCGCGACGCCGCAGGCACTCCACGACGAACTCACCGCGCGACTGGACGCGGTGCTCCGGCGGGCGGACGAGCTCGGGAAGAACCTCGTACCGCTCGCCACGCCGCTCCACGCAGACGAGATACCGGAGCACGACAGCGACCGCACGCGCGTGCAGAACCAGACGCTCGGGGAGTCGTTCGCGTACGTCCGGCACTGCGCGGGCACGCACGTCCACGTCGAACAGTGGCCCGGCCACGAGACCGACCAACTGAACGCGCTCACCGCGCTCGACCCCGCGCTCGCGCTCGTGAACTCCTCGCCGTACTACCGGGGCGAACGCGTCGCGCCCGGCGCGCGCTCCGACCTCTACCGCCGCCGCGCGTACGCCGACTTCGAACGACAGGGCCGCCTCTGGCCCTACCTCGACGACACCGAGGAGTGGACGCGGCGCGTCGAGTCCTGCTACGAGTCGTTCACGGCCGCCGCCCGGGACGCCGGCGTCGACCCCGCCACCGTCGAGTCGTGCTTCGACCGAGAGAGCGCCGTCTGGACGCCCGTCCAGCTCCGCGAGTCCTTCCCGACCGTCGAGTGGCGCTCGCCGGACGCCGCCCTCCCGCGCGACGTGCTCCGCCTCGCCAACACCGTCGCCGGCGTCGTCGGCCACGTCCGCGAGGCCGACGTCCGAATCGGGAACGGATCCGGCCGCATCACCGATACCGAACTCGTCCTCCCCGCGTTCGACGCCGTCCGCGACTACGTGAACGCCGCCATCTACGACGGCCTCACCGCCGACTCGCTGTGTGACTACCTCGACAGAATGGGGTTCGCGGTCGACGCGTACGCTCCCACGACGCGAGCGTTCGAGAAGCAGACGCTGTCGCTATCGGAGGTGCGAGAGCGACGGCTCGAACACGCGGAAACGCTGGAAGAAGACGTCCGGCGAACGCGCGCCGTCGCCGAGAGACCCTGAGTTAGTTGTCGCCGGTCTTGCCCTGCCACTCGTAGTCGCGGCGCTTGGCGGACTTGCCGAAGCCACAGGACGAACATTTGCCCTTCTTCACGTGGTAGGATTTCTCGCCGCACCGGCGGCACTTGACGTGCGTGGTGGTGTTCTTCTTGCCCTGGCTGGGAGTTCCGGAGCCGGTCATGGTTTGATGGTAACGACGTTGTCGCCCCGGATAACGGTTGTGTCTTCGCCGTCTTCGAGGACGAGGTTCATGTGCTGGTCGTAGCCGGTGAGGACGCCCTCGAAGATTTCGCCGTCCTTGAGGTGGACGGAGACGGGTTCGTCGAGGGAGTCCTCCAGGATGTCGAGAGGTCGACCGCTCATACCCACACTCCGGCCCGTCGCACGCTTAAATATATCGGACTTATATGTCGATCGTGAAGGCGTTGCGGCCGGATTCGCGGTCGGCGACAGCGGCGAGGAGATCGGCTGCTGCGTCGAGGTCGCGCTGGTCGACGACCTCCGCGGGCGTGTGCATGTAGCGGTTCGGGAGGCCCAAATTGAGAGACGGAACGCCGCTCCGACTCGTGTAGAACGCGTCGGCGTCCGTGCCGGTGCGGATGCCGGCTGCCTGGAGTTGCACGCCGATGGCTTCGGCGTCGGCGGCGTCGCGAACCGCGGCGACGAGGTCGCGGTGGTTCGTGGAGCCGCGCGCGACCACGGGCCCGTCGCCGAGGCTGATTTCGTTGTGCCTCTCGCGAGGGAACTCGGGGCTGTCGGAGGCGTGCGTCACGTCCACGGCGACGGCGGCGTCCGGATCCACGTCGTAGCCGACCATTCGCGCGCCCTGCAGGCCGACCTCCTCCTGGACGGTGGAGACGGCGTGCACGGTGGAGTCGACGCCGCGTTCGGCGGCGCGCCTGAGGGCTTCGGCGGCGACCCAGATACCGACTCGGTTGTCGAGGCCGCGCGCCGCTATCCTGTGCCCGGCGAGGTCGTGAACGCCTTCCGCGACCGTGATGGGGTCGCCGACGGAGACGAGTTCGCGCGCCTCCGCCTCGTCCTCCGCGCCGACGTCGACGGTCATCTCGCCGATGTCGTCGTACTCCTCGTCCGTGGAGTCGCGGAGGTGGATGGCGGTCTGACCGATGACGCCGTTCACGGGGCCGTCGTCCGCGTGCACGACGACGTGCCGGCCCTTCGAGACGGACTTATCGGAGCCGCCGACGGGCGTGAGGTGGATGAAGCCGTCGTCGTCCACTTTCGCGACCATGTAGCCGATTTCGTCGGCGTGCCCGCCGAACAGGAACTCGGGGCCGTCGCCGCCCTCGTAGACGGCGACCGCGTTCCCGTACGCGTCGGTGTGCACGTCGTCCGCGAACGATTCGACGTAATCCACCCAGACGCGCTGGGCGGGCGCTTCGAACCCGGACGGGCTCGCGGTGTCGAGGAGTGCGTCGAGGAACTCACGGCGGTCTCTGTCCATACTTCGATTCGAAGGCCCGCGACCATGAACGCCACGAAAGCCCGCACGCCGTCGTCCCACAACGGCTAACACGCGCCACGACGAACTGTCGGGTATGGGAATCTTCGAGATTCACTTCCACGACAGCGAGTTCGAACCCACGGCGAACTTCGGCCCCGCGGCGGGTGCTGCCGACGAGGACGACGAGGGCGTGTCCGGCGAGGAGTCGTCGTTCGAGACCGACGAGGCGACCGCGGGCGGATCGACGGTCGTCCCGGCGCTGGTCGCGCTCGCCGTGCTCGCGGGCGTCGCGTTCGCCGCGAAGAAACTCCTGAACTGACGATCCCGCGGAACCGACGCACAAGACCTATTTCGCCGGGTGGCCGAAGATACGTATGAGTATTTTCGAGGGCGTTCGTGCGGTCGCGTCCGCCTCCAGCGACTCGCTGGTCGACTGGAACGCGGTCCGTGACGCCGCGAAGTCCGGGACGCCGCCCGGCGACCTCACCCTCACCGCGACCGACCGTGAGGCGTACGCGAGGGACGTGCGGGACGCCCGCGAGCGCGTCCGAGAGACGTCCACGCTCGACTTCGACGTGCCCGAGACGGTGTCGGTGATGAACCGCCACCACTGGATAGACGCGAACGTCGAGACGTTCGAGCGCGCGTTCCACCCGGTGAACGACGTGAACGCCGCCATCCCCGGCGTCTCCCGCACGCTGAACACGGGCGGCGCGGCGGCCGCACTCTCGTTTCTCGCGCGGAACGTCCTCGGCCAGTACGACCCCCTCCTGCTCGCGGACGGCGACGCGCACGAACTCTACTTCGTCCACCCGAACATCGTCGCCGCCGCCGACACCCTCGACGTACCGCTCGCGCGCTTTCGCCGCTGGATCGCGTTCCACGAGGTCACGCACGCCGCCGAGTTCGGCGCCGCGCCGTGGCTCGCGGACTACCTCGAAGACCGCCTCCGCGCGGGCGTCACCGAACTCGGAGACGAGTACCGCCTCGACACCGACGAGTTCGAGGACGTGCTGCTCGCGATGACCGCCGTCGAGGGGTACGCCGAGTTGCTGATGGATCGCGCGTTCGACCGCGAGTACGACGACCTCCGCCGGAAACTCGACGCGCGCCGGCGCGCCGGCGGCCCCCTCACCAAACTCTTCCGTCGCCTGCTCGGCCTCGGCTTGAAACGCCAGCAGTACGAACGAGGGCGGGAGTTCTTCGACGCCGTCGTGGACGCGCGCGGCATGGAGGCCGCCAGCCTCGTCTGGGACGCTCCGGAGAACCTCCCGCGGAGCGACGAACTCGACACGCCCGGTCGATGGCTCGCGCGTGTCGCGTAGACCCGAACGTTTTTCGTCTTGAGCACGTAGTTGAAAATATGTCTGAGCGGTACAAGCGCCTCCTCGGGATGGTGCGCGAGCGCGCCGGCGACGCGTTCCGCGGCGCGATCCGGTACACCGACGACGACTGGACGCTCCTCTACCTCCGGGACGACCTCAAGACCGAGGAGTTCCGGACGTTCCTCGACGACCTGGTCGAGAACGCCCGCGACTACACGCCCATCAGCGACGACAATCAGTACGGGGCGCTCGGCGCGAGTCAGGCGAACGTCGAACTGTACGAGAACGCCGCAGTCATTCACTTCTACGTCCCGGAGAACGGCGGCGTACTCATCTCGCTCGACCGCGACGTGGCGCAGGGCCTCGGCGCGTTCGTCGACGAGTGCACGTCCGTCATCGACCGAACCGCCTGACTACTGGAAGCCCCGCCCCACGTCGTCGGACTCCACGAGGTCGTCGAGCTCCGCCGTCAAGAGTTCCTCGGCCTCCTCGAAGGTGTCGGCGAGGCCGTCGAGTTCGTCCGGCCGGCCGTACTGGTCGTACTCCATCGGCCCGAACGCCGGGCTGTCGATGGCGTCCATCACGTCCTCGAACAGCGCGTCCGATGTCGTCGGCGCGTCCGCGTGCGCCTTCACCACTTCCTCCAACCGCTGGGCTTTCTCCTCCGCGTCCTCGGTGTCCTCGGGCGGGGACTGCACCGCGAATCCGCCGCCGGTCTTCTCCGGGAAAAAGGAGTCGAGTTCGTCGTCTATCCGGCGCGCCACTCGAGCGCCCGCGCCCTTCACCTCGTAGGGGTTCTTCGCGTACGTCTTCAGCTGGTAGACGCCCGCGCTCGGATGGCCGAGGTAGAGATCCTCGCCGACGCCGCCAGACCGGTCTCCGGCGACCGCGCGCCAGCCGTCCGGATCCGCGCCGCTATCCACGACGTCCTCCACGATGTCCTTCCAGTCACGGACTCGCATACACCCGACGTTACGGCGTGACGACGGTAAGCGTATCGCCATCCGAACCGCATCACCCCCGACCACCAGCCGCGCGTTCTGCCGACCGTTCCACTCGCACCGCGACCCACCCCACGTGTCTCGCCCCACCGACCAACCACGGGGTGGGAATTCGAAAGGGGGGCGAGCCGTCGCGTTCGGTCAGGAACCCCTATCGGGAGCGGAGCGACCGATATGTTCCTGAGCGGGCGTGGGGGCGAGCGGGCTTTCGCGGACGTAGAAGCTGTGTCGGGTGAGTTAGCGGAGGCGAAGACTGTTCCGGGGAGCGACAGCGTTTTTCTCGCGCCGCCGCTATCCCGTGTGTGAACGTACGGGGCGAGGTCGCCGAGGTGGGTGAGGCTCGGTCGGTGAGCACGCAGTACGGCGAGCGCGACGTGCTTGACGTGACGCTCCGCGACGACGCGTCGTTCCGCGAGGTGTCGCTGTGGGGGAAGTGGACGGAGACGGCGGCGTACCTCGCACCGGGCATGGAGTTGCTGGTGACGGACGCGGAGGAGCGCGAGTACGCGGGGGAGACGCAGTACGCGACGGGAACGGAGTCGTACGTGGTGGTGGAACCGGAATTCCTCGTGAACGTGACGGACGTGCGGGAGTTCGTGCAGTGTCCGCGCCAGTACTACCTCTCGAAACTGCAGGCGCTCCCGCTCAAGTACGCAGTGACGAAGGGAACTATCGTCCACGAGGTGTTCGGCGACCTCCTCCGCGGCCGCGACCTGGACGACGCAATCGACGAGCGCGTGCGGGAGGCGGGGCTCGAACTCGGATTGCTGGACAAGGAGTTCGAGGAGGTGCGAGAGGACGTGCGGCAGAACGCGAGCGCCATCGAGGGCTGGCTGAATCAGGGACTCCTGACGGAGGAGGACGAGTGGCGTTCGGAGTACACGCTGGTGTCGGACACGCTCGGCATCAAGGGCCGGTGTGACGCCATCCGACGCGGGATGCCCGTGGAACTGAAGACGGGGAAGAACACGAACCGCGACCCGCGCTTCCACGACAAGATTCAGGCCGCGTGCTACGCCCTGTTGCTCTCCGAGCGCGGCGTTCCCGCGGACACGGGCACGCTCCTCTACACGAAGAACGCGGCGATGGCGCGCAACGAGGCCAGCGGCGACCTGAGCCCCGCGAAGGAGTTCAGCATCGGCCGCGGCCTCCTGGAGTTCGTCGTGCGCACTCGCAACCACCTCGCCGCGCTCGAATTCGACGGTGACCCGCCGACGGGCTACGAGGGGAACGCGACGTGCGAGTACTGCTTCGAGCAGGACGCCTGCATGGTCGTCTCCGGGCGACTGGGCCAGGAGTCGAAAGCCGGCCAGGTCGGCAGGAAGCTCCCCGAGGCCGAGCGCGAGTACTTCGACGACCTCTACGACGCCATCGAGGCCGAGCGCCGGGAAGTCCACCGGGAGTACGCGAAGCTCTGGAAGCAGAGCCCCGAAGAGCGCGCGGAGGACGACCGCGCCATCGTCGGCCTGGAACCCGATTCGCGGGAGGAGCTCGCGGACGGCCGGTGGCGGCTCACCGCGAAGCGGCCGTCCGCGGCGACCTCGAAGATTCGGGAGGGCGACCGCGTGCTCGCGAACGACGGCGACCCCGTGCACGGGACGGCGGAGATGGCGCGCGTCGAACGCCTCGACGCGGACGCGGTCGTGGTGTCGACGGACGAACCCGTGGAGCTCCGGCGACTCGACGTGTACCCGAGCGACCTGAACGTCTCCCGGATGCTGTCCGCGCTCCACGACTTCGTCCTGAAGTCCGACGAGCGCCGCCGCGACGTGCTGTTCGGCCGAGAGAAGCCGGCGTTCGCGTCGGGGACGGAGACGTTCATCGACAACAACGACGCGCAGAACGACGCCGTCAATCGGGCGCTGAACGCGGAGGACTTCGCGCTCGTGCACGGGCCGCCCGGGACGGGGAAGACGTACACCATCGCCCGCATCGTCCGCGAACTCGTCGCGCGGGGCGAGCGCGTGCTGCTGTCGGCGTTCACGAACCGCGCGGTGGACAACGCCCTCGAAGCCATCGAAGACCAGGGGTTCGAGGACGTCGTGCGCGTCGGCACGGAGTCCGGCGTCCGCGAGGACATGCAGACCTACCGCCTGTCGAAGTCCGGCGACCCCCGCGAACAGGCGGACAAACTGGAGTCCGCGGACGTGGTGGCGGCGACCACGGCGACCTGCGGGTCGCGCATCCTGCGCTCGCAGGCGTTCGACGTGGCGCTCGTGGACGAGGCCTCACAGCTCACGGAACCGGACACGCTCGCGGCGGCGAACCGCGCGGAGCGGTTCGTGCTCGTCGGCGACCACCAGCAGTTGCCGCCGGTCGTGCGGTCGGGCGGCCGGCTCTCCGAGTCCCTGTTCGAGCGGCTCATCGAGCAGCATCCGGACGCGGGCGTGATGCTCGACCAACAGTACCGGATGAGCCAGCGGATTCAGGCGTTCAGCTCGTCCGAGTTCTACGACGGCCAGTTGCGGCCCGCGACCGGCGACGTGGCGGGCCAGTCCCTCGCGGACATCGGCGTGACCGGCGTCCCCGAGGGCGTGCGGTTCGAGCACGTCGAGGGAACCGACGCCGCGCACACGGACGCCGTGGAGGCGGAGCGCGTCACCAGCCTCGTCGAGTCCTACCTGAACGCCGGCGTCGAACCCGGCGCGGTCGGCGTCATCGCGCCGTTCCGCGCGCAGGTCACGGAAATCGGCCGGCGCGTCCCGGACGGGGTCGCCGTAGACACCGTCGACCGCTTCCAGGGGTCGTCGAAGGAGGTGATCGTGGTGTCGTTCGTCGCGTCCGACGACATGGAGAGCCCGATCTTCGAGGACTACCGCCGGCTGAACGTCGCGCTCTCCCGCGCGAAGAAAGCGATGGTACTGGTGGGGGACGCGAACGCCCTCCGCACGGACGACACGTACCGGCGGATGGTCGAGTGGGCGAGCCTCTAACCCGATAGGTTCTTGATTCGCCCCCGAGACGAACCGGGTATGCGAGGCGAAGCCAGCGCGGTGTTCGGCGGGCTCATCGGCGTCATCGCGCACTTCCTAGTTCTCTACGGTGTGGCACCGACTATCGGGTACCAAGCGGATCCGTTCGTGAACATCGCGGGCATCACGGGAGCGCTCGCCGCGTTCTCCATCTACCTCCTCGTTCTCGGCCTACTCTACCCGCTCGCGTACCACTACTCGCTCCAGTTCCTCCCCGAGGGCGGCGTGCTCGCGGGCGGGTTCGTGAACGGCGTCCCCGTCTGGCTCGGGTTCGTCGTCCTCGACTGCCTGAACACCGACCAGGTGGCGATGTGCGCGGCCGTCGCGGGACTCGCGGCGCTCGCCTACGGCTACCTCCTGACGTACAGCCACGTCGAGTTCGCGAGCGACTTCTAGACGCTTTTCTCCCTCCCCGAACGAGTCGGGGTATGCGCGTCACCTTCCTCGGAACCGGGAGCGCGATGCCGACCGGCAAGCGCGTCCAGTCCGGCATCCTCCTCGAAGACGACGAGAACACCCTGCTCGTGGACTGCGGGAGCGGCGTGCTCCACCGCCTCGCCGCCACCCCCGCCGGCTACGAGGGCGTGGACACCGTGCTCCTCACCCACCACCACACCGACCACGTGAGCGACCTCCTCCCGCTGTTGAAGGCCCGGTGGCTCGCGGGCGAGGAATCCCTCACCGTCGCGGGGCCGCCCGGAACCACCGACCTCGTGGCGGGCCTGCTGGACGTCCACGACTACCTCCGGGACAGGGTCGACCTCACGCTCCGCGACATCGAGGGCGAGTTCTCCGTCGCCGGCTTCGACGTGGCGTCGATGGAGACCAGGCACTCCATGCAGTGCTTCGCCTACCGCATCGACGACTTCGCGTACAGCGGGGATTCGGAGGCCTTCGACGGCCTCGCCGCGTTCGCGGACGGCGCCGAGGCGTTCGTGCACGACTGCTCGTTCCCCGACGAGGTGGACGTGTCGAACCACCCGACGCCGAGCGCGCTCGGCCGCGCGCTCGCCGGCAACGACTACGGCACCGTCTACCTCACGCACCGCTACCCGCACACCGACGGAAAGGAAGAGGAGCTGCTCGACTCGATTCGCGAGCGCTACGGCGGCGACGTGGAACTGGCGCGGGAGGGCGACACGATCGAGGTCTAGTCGAGTCGGTAGCGGAGGACGGCGGCGATGCCGCCGAGGTTCTTGAGCTGGTCGCCGGGCGCGTACTCGTGGCTGAACACGGTCACGTCCCCGCCCTGGCGTTCGACGGACTGGATGAGGTCGTTCACGTCCACGTCCCAGTCGCCCTCGCCCGCGCGCTCGCGGCGCAGGCGGTCGTCGAGCACGAGCAAGTGTTCGACCGCGCCGAACTCCACGGCTTTCTCGACCTCCTCGATGCCGTACGTGGCCTTCCCCTCCGTCGCGATCTGCTCGGTGAGTTCGTCAATGAGCTCGGACTCCTCGGCGATGCGGGTCTCGGCCTGCACTTCCTCGACCGCGCCGCGCTTCAGGACTTCGTGGACGCCGCGCCCGCCGACGGCGCTCGTGTCCACGGTCGTGATTTTCTCGGGGAGGTCGGGGTAGTTCTCCTCGACGAAGTCTAGGAGGTCTTGCTTCGTGAACCCGGGGCCGGCGAGGATGATGGCGTCTGTCTCCATCCGGTTCAGGGCGGCCGCGACCTCGCCGAACAGCTCCTCGCGGCCGCGGGCGTACTCGCCCTTCCCCGTCGTCCCCGTGAACGTCCCGCGCTCCTCGACGCCGTACTGCGCGACCGTGTGGATGTGCGCCTCCCCCTCCTCGATAGTCGCGATGGCCACGTCCGGCTGGTCGGTCGCCTCGCTCGCCTCCTCCACGCGGTCGCGCTGGTCGGGCTTCCAGTGTTTCTCTATCGTGAGCTCGTCGTACTCCTCGACGTTGATGGTGTGGTGCATCCCGAGTTGGTCTTCCCGGCTGCACCGCTCGATGACGCCCGAGATGCGGAGGCGGTTCGAGAACTTGTGGAACTCCACGCCCTCCACGTCGAGCGTGACGTGCATGTGCTCGCGCTCCCCGCCCGTGTCCCGCATGTCGTCGTCCTTCCGCTGGATGCGGCGGTGCGTGTCGCCGCCGACGAGGTCTCCGGGTTCGACGACGTACGTGAGATGCCAGAGGTCGTCGAGGGACTCCGGGACGAGCGTGACCCGCTCTCGGCCACCCTCGACCGACGTCCAGCCCTTCACTTGCATACCTCGACCTACCAGTTCTCGGGGTAAGTGTCCTGTTATCCGAACGGCGAGGCCGAGCGGGCTACTCGACGAGTCGGCTGCCGCCCGGCGGCATGAACTTCTGGATCTCGTCCGGGCTCGCGACCTTCCGCACGAACGACGTGTCCGCGAACCGCTCGCGGAACTCGCGGTAGATGCGCTTGGCGGCGTCGCCCTGCGCGAACTCGCCGGGTTCGAGTTCCACCGTCGTCTCCGCCCGGGGTTCGATGGCGGACGGCGGCCCGCCGATGACGCGCGTCTCGCCCTCGCACTGGATGCCGACCGAACACCCCACCGCGATGTCCCGGAAGTACGTGCGGTCGCCACGAATCGCGAACCCGCCCTTCGAGAGGTACTCGCCGGATTCCGCGGTCTTCGACACCTGGTCGGGCATCACCATGTAGGCGTCGCCCGCGCCCCGGCCGTCCTTCCAGACAGAGGAGTACGTCACCGCGAACCGCGCCGCCTCCTCCAGGCTCTGCTCGGGCACGTCGATGTCCTTGGAGGGTTCGCTCGGCTCCGTCGTCTTCAGAATCGTGACGGGGCCGCCGTGAGCCTGCGTGTGGAAAAAGCGATCGTAGCCGTCCATGTACTTCGAGACGAGTTCCTCGTTCTGGTCGGCGTCCCGGCCGCCGAGCACGAGGAAGCCGTCAGAGGTTCGGAACCACCGGAAGCGGTCGTACCACGTCTCGGGCTTCCGGACGGGAATCGAGGAGCGCGACAGCCAGTTCACCTCCTCGGGTTCCTCGGGTTCCTCCGGGGCCTCCCAGTTCTCCTTGCGCTCGCGGACGGCTTCGAGTTCCTCCCGGGTGTTCTCGATAGCCGCCAGCGCGCCCTCCTTCTTCTCCTGGATGCGCTTGGCCTCCGTGTAGAGGTCGTCCGCGTTCTTCTCCACGCCCTCCTCGGGGTCGAGGCTGATAGTGTGGTCGTCGAGTCGGACGCGAACCGTTCCCTGCTGTTCGTTCACGCCCCGGACGTGTTCCGCGGCCTCGATACCGCGCTCCTCGCCCTCCGCGAACCGCTCCTCGATGTCGTCCCAGGAGTTCCCGGCCGCGCGGGCATCTCGCACCGTCGACAGGATGTCGTCCACGAGGTCGTAGTTCCCGTAGAGCAGTTCGGCCTTCTCGCGCTCCTGCTCGGCCTCCCGTTCGAAGTCCTCGATGGCGGACTCCTGCTGGGCGATGATGCGCTCTTGTTTCTCTATCTCCGACTCGAAATCGGGCTTCGAGACGCCGCCGCCGCCCTCCTCCTCCTCGGTGCCGCCGAGGTTCGTGAAGTAGTCGTCGAGCGCCGCGTTAAAGGAGTCGAACGCCGCCGACTCCCGGCCCGCGTACTCCTCCAGCGGCACCGGCGTCACGTCCACCCGGGAGTCGGCGTCATCCTCAGCATAGTACACCCGGGGGTCGAGGTCGCCGGACTGAATCGGGTCGAACAGCCGGTTCATCGCGTCGTAGAGCGCGCGGAACTCGTCCTCCCCGGCGTCCCCGATGTCCATCGTCTTCTCGACGCCCGCGCGGGTGCAGAGTTCCTCGCCGTAGAGGCCGCCGAAGTTGAGCTGGGTGGCGACCGTGCGCACGAGGTCGGTATCGGAGTCCCGCATCTGCGCCGCGAACGCCTCGTAGTCGAGGTCGAGGGGGTTCACGCGCTGGGACGGGAAGCCGTACTGCGCGCCCGGCGCGACCGTCCGCGACGACAGCCGGACGGTTTCGAGGCAGTCCACGACCTCGCCGTTCTCGTCCAGGACGGCGACGTTCCCGTCCCCGAACAGCTCCGCGACGATCTTCGTGTCCGCGTCCTCGCGGCGGAACTCGAACTCCAGGATGCGGTCGAAACCGTGCTGGCGAACCCCGTGGAAGTCGGCACCGGAGAGGCGGTTACGGAGCATCTTCGCGAAGTCCGGCGGCCGCCCCGGCGCGTCCGGGACGTGCTCGGGCGCGGAGACGTGCGCGCGCTTCGTCTCCCCCGTCTCGATGAGGAGTTCGACGCGCCCCTTGTCGAAGTCCCGCATCTTCAGTCGGACGAGGTCGTCCCCGTAGAGATAGGCCTTATCGACTTTCGCCCCCGCGTACGTGTTGAGTTCCGCGGTGAGGGCGACGAGGTCGACGCTCGTCATCTCGCGTTTCTCGCTCATACCCCGCCTAGCGGGGGCGACCGCAAAGACGTAACGACCCATGGTCGTGAACGCTTAACTTCACGGCCGCTCAGCATTCGAACCATGACGCCGAACCGGCGGAGTGACAGGTAGTGCTCGAAGACGTCTTCCTCGACGTCGCCGGAACCGATCCGGTGATGCAGGCGCTCCTCGGCGGACTCGTCATCGCCGTGATGAACATGCTCGGGGCGATGCTGGTGCTCGTCTGGCGCGACCCGAGCGAGCGCTCGCTCGACGCCCTCCTCGGGTTCGCCGCGGGCGTGATGCTGTCCGCGAGCTTCACCAGCCTCATCCTCCCCGGCATCGACGCCGCCGGCGGCGGCAGCACGGGCGCGCTCCAGGTCATCGCCGGCATCCTCCTCGGCGTACTCGTCCTCGACCAGGCCGACCGCTGGGTGCCCCACGTCCACGTCCTCATCACCGGCCGACGGCGCGCCGACCAGGCGACGCAGAACGCCCGGTACGCGTCCGTCGTCCTGTTCATCGTCGCCATCACCATCCACAACATGCCCGAGGGCCTCGCCGTCGGCGTCGGGTTCGGCTCCGGAAACACCGGGGAAGCCCTCGCGCTCATGCTCGCTATCGGCCTCCAGAACATCCCCGAGGGGCTCGCGGTCTCCGTCGCCGCGATCAACGCCGGGTTCGACCGGGGCGCGTACGCCGCGCTCACCGGCATCCGCGCGGGCATCGTCGAAATCCCCATCGCCGTCCTCGGCGCGTACGCCATCCAGCTGTCCACCGGCATCCTCCCGTACGCCATGGGGTTCGCGGCCGGCGGCATGCTGTTCGTCATCTCGGACGAAATCGTCCCGGAGACCCACGCGCGCGGCCACGAGCGCGTCGCCACCCTCGGCACGATGCTCGGCGTCATCCTCATGCTCTACCTCGACGTAACGCTCGCCGCGTAACCGCAACCCCTTACCGGGGTGGCTCGCTACCCCCTCCCGATGAGCGACTCCCTCTCCGTCCTGCTCACGAACGACGACGGCATCGACGCCCCCGGCCTCGAAGCCGTCTACGACCGCCTCGCCGAGACGCACGACGTGACCGTCGTCGCGCCCGAGGAGAACCAGTCCGGCACCGGCCAGACCCGGAGCTGGGGGGAAGTCGAGTACGACGAACGCCACCACGGCTACGCCGTGAAGGGCACGCCCGCGGACTGCGTCGCCATCGGCGTCGCCGCCCTTGACCTCGACCCCGACGTGGTCGTCTCCGGCTGTAACGACGGTCCGAACATCGGCGCGCACATCCTCGCGCGCTCCGGCACCATCGGCGCGGCGATGGAAGCCTCCTTCCTCAACTACCCCGCCATCGCCGTCTCCATGTACGACTGGGAGTACACGCCCGGCGACCGCTACGAGCCCCAGTACGCGAAATTCGAGACCGCCGCCGACGCCGTCCACGACCTCCTTCCCGGGTTCGCCGAGGACGAGTTCCTCCCGACCGCGGACTACCTCACCGTCAACGCCCCCGCCACCGGACAGACCGAGAACAGCGTCTACCGCGTCACCCGCCCCACCCAGGAGTACGAACTCGAAGCCGAGTTCACCGAGGCGGGCGTGAACGTCAACGACAAGTTCTGGAACGAGCTCTTCGAGCGCGACGTCCCCGACCCCGAGGGCACGGATCGCCGCGCGGTCGTGGACGACGAAATCAGCGTCAGTCCCCTCACCGCGCCCCACGACGTCGCGCCCGGCGCGACCGCCGGCGGACTCGTCGACCTATAACGGCGTCTCCGCCGCGGGCAACACCTCGAAGGCGTTCAGCACGCACGCGACCAGCCCGTAATATCCGAGGAGGGCCGTGAGGTCGACGACGCCCTGCACGCCGAACGCGTCCGCCGCCGCGCGATACGTCTCCTCCGAGACCGCGTGGTCGCGCCAGAGTTCGCGTCCGAACCGAATCACCACCCCCTCGTCAGCGGGAATGTCGTCCACCGGCGCGTCGTCCACCACGGCGTCCAACGCGGCCTCGCTCACGCCCGCCTCGCGCGCGAGCGGCGCGTGCACCGCCCACTCGAACGCCGCGTCGAACTCCCGGCCCGACACCACGATAGCCAACTCCCGCAAGCCCTCCGGGAGCGCGCTCTCGAACCGGAGATAGCTCCCCAAATCTGCCACTCGGCCCGCGAGCACGGGGCTGTGGAGGAGCACGCCGAACGGCCCGATTACGCTGTCTCGACTCGCCGTGATGCGGTCGTAGTGCTCGCGCTGGGGCTCCGGGAGTTCCTCGCGCGACTCGACGTACGGCACCCGCGGCTCACCACGAATATCCATACCGACACCACGCGACCAATCGGGATAACTCTACGCCGACCCTACAGCCCCGTACTCACGTACGGGCCGTCCTGCACGTACCCGAGCTTCTGCTTGTAGTACTGGCGCGCGCCGATGCCGGAGATGACGGAGAGTTTGTCGTAGCCGGCGTCGGCGGCCATGTCCTCTGCGCGTTCCATGAGGCGGCGGCCGTAGCCCCGGTGTTGGTGCTGGTCGTCCCGGCTCTCCTCGCCGATTCCCGTCTCGCCGCCGTAGACGTGGAGTTCGCGCAGGAGGGCGGCGTTATCGAGTTCGCGCCGCACCGGGTCGTTCGGGAATCGGAGGCGTGCGAACCCGACGAGGAGGTCTTTCTCGAAGTCCTCGAAGCTGATGAAGTGTTCCGTGCCGCCGCCGGCCTCATACGTCAGCACGTCGAGTTCGACGTTCTCCGGATCCTCGTCGTTCATCCCGACCTCCCGACAGCGGATACAGTCGCACGTCCAGCCGTGGTCGTCCAGCTTCTGCCAGGCGAGCTGGCGGAGGTTCGACTTCCAGACGCCCGCGTCGATGAAGTCCGCGGGGATGTCGCGCTGCACGCGCTGCAACCGCACGTACCGCGGGATGTCCTTCATCACACGCGCGACCAGTTCGGCGGCCTGCTCGTTCCCGAGGGGGTCGAACTCGTCTCGGCGCCACTGGTCGTAGATGCGGGTGCCGCGCACGACGAGCGTCGGATAGATCTTGAGGTAGTCCGGCCGCCACTCCGGCTCCTCGAACAGCCGCCGGAAGTCCTCCAGTATCATCTCCTCCGTCATCCCCGGCTGTCCCGGCATCATGTGGAACCCGACCTTGAACGCCGCGTCCCGGAGCCGGCGGTTCGCGTCCATCGACGCCTGCATCCCGTGCCCGCGATGCATCTCGCGGTTGATGCGCTCGTACGTCGTCTGCACGCCCACCTCGACCTTCGTCCCCCCCAGGTCGAGCATGCGGTCTATCTGCTCGAGGTCACACCAGTCCGGCTTCGTCTCGAACGTCGTCCCGATGTTCCGGATACTCCCGAACTCGTTCTCGGTCTTCACGTCCTCCAGGTACTGGAAGTCGTACTCCTCGGGGTCTTGCGCGAACGACACGCCCTCCGCCGGCTGCGGCTCCTGCTCGGGGTCGAAGTCGTTGAGCGCTTCGAGCGCGCGCTTCACGAACCACTCCTGGTAGTCGTGACTGCGCGCGGTCATCGTCCCGCCCATGACGATGAGCTCCACCTTGTCGACGGGATGGCCGATTTCGCGGAGCTGGTGCAGCCGGAGCGTCACCTGCCCGTAGGGGTCGTAGTCGTTCTGCTCGCCGCGCGCCGCCGCGGGCTCGTGACCCGTGTACGACTGGCTAGAGTCGAACTCCGAGGCGGGGCCGCCGGGACAGTAGAGGCACTTCCCGTGCGGACACATGTGCGGGCTCGTCATCACCGCGACCGGCGTCACGCCCGACGCGGTGCGCACGGGCTTTCGCTGCAGGAGGTCTTCGAGTTCCTCCCGGCGGCTCTGAGGGGCGTAATCGAGGAGTTCGGCGTGCGTCGGCACCTTCGGCGCGGAGTACTCCCCGCAGACGTCCATCTTCGCCTGCTCGATGTCGTCCTGCGCGACCTCGCCCGCGAGGAGTCGGTCGACGAGCTCGTCGCAGGCGGCCTCGAACGCGCTCTCCGACCCTGAACTCATTAGAAAACGAAAGCGGACACGCGAGGAAAAGGATGTCGTTAGTCGAGTTGGTCGGCGATAGCGTCGACGACCTCGTCGATGACGTCCTCGCGCTCGCCGCGCAGGAACTCGATGTGGCCGTCGTCCGCGCCGCGCGGCGTCACGCCCGCGTCGGGGAGTTCGTCGGCGACCTCCTCGCCGACCGCGCGCACGTCCACGTGTTCGGTGCTGCGGACGCGGATCTCGTCGTCGTTCGCGCCGACGAGGACGTCGACGTCGTCCGCGCGGTCGCGGAAGAGCGCGTCGAGCAGGAGGTTCTCGGGCGGGAAGTCGTACTTGTGGGTGAACGCCGCGAGGTCGAGAACCTCGAACGTCACGCCGTCCTCCTCCTCGGCCGCGAGGTGTGGGCGCGCCGTGTCGAGTTCGGTGTCGAGCTTCGAGCGGAACTGGCCGGCGACGTGCGCGGCGAGCGAGTCGTTCTCCTCCCAGAGGAGGTCGGCGATGAGTTCGCGCTTGTCCTCGTAGGACTGGTAGAACGCCTCGAGCGCGATTGCGTCACGGATGTCCGCGAGTTCCTCGGTCTCGTAGCCGGCGTCGCTCGCGGCGTCCGCGTACGCGTCCGGGGTGTCCTCCCAGAACGCGGCGGCGGGGAGGTGGGCGATGTCGTCGCGGACGTCGGCGTTCACGAGCGCCGCGAGGTGCGCGCCGAGCACGCCCGTCCGGACGGCGTCACCGCCTTCCTGGGTCGGGCTGGCGAGAACGGTTGCGGCGTCGGCGGCCTCGCCGTCCGCGTACCCGCCGTCGATGGCGACGCTCCGCGCGTCGTACGCGTCGAGCAGGCCGAGTCCGTCGAGCGATTCGCGAGTGCTCCCGGTGCCGACGAGCACGAACAGCGGGTGTTTCTCGTCGTGGCGCTGCTCGGCTTCGAGCATCGAGGTCACGTCGTTCGTCGCGGCCTCCATGCCGTAGAAGTCGCCGTCGAGCGGCCGGCGGTCGATATAGTGGTACTCGGCGTTGCTGACCGCGTGCTCCTCGCGCACGAGCGGGAGGACGGCGCGCTCGATGGCGGCGCCGGCGACGTAGCCGTCCACGTTCGCCGTGTGCCGCACGATGACCGGACGGCCCTCCGCGACGGCGCGACGAACCGCGGTCGCGGCGGTCACGAGGCCGTCCTGGACGACC
Organism: Salarchaeum sp. JOR-1; assembly: GCF_007833275.1. Lineage (GTDB taxonomy): Archaea > Halobacteriota > Halobacteria > Halobacteriales > Halobacteriaceae > Salarchaeum. Next base: position 2,179,631 of record NZ_CP042241.1, read on the forward strand.
GCGATGTCGTCGTCCTCGACGAACAGGCTCGTGTCGTCGGGCCGCGCGCGCTCGTCCAGCGCGTCGTTCAGCCGCGCGAGCACCGTCTCCCGGGCGTCCCCGGTGAGTTCCTCGAGCTCCTCGGTCTCCACCTGGAGTTCGCCGTGATGGCGCTCGACCTCGCCGACGAGGCGAACCACGTCACCCGTCTCGATATCGGGGTACGCGCGAACGCCCGCTTCCACGAACGCCGCACACTCCACGACGCCCGTCTCGTCCGTCAGCTCGAACACCGTCGGCCCGCTCGTCTGCCGGGTCGACGTGAGTTCGCCCTCCAGCGCGACGAGTTCGCCGACGAACTCCTCCAGCTCGCCGGCGGACACGTGCACCGGCTCGCGGGACTCCTCGCTCTCGGACTCGGCTTCCGCCGACTCCTCGACCGGTTCAGTCTGGGGTTCCGGCTCGGGCTCGGGTTCCGGCTCGGGCTCGGGTTCCGGCTCGGATTCCTGTTCGGTTTCGACCTGTTCGACCGCGCCTGCGGGCGCGGCGTCCTCGTCCTCGGGGAGTTCGGCGGTCGTCTCCGCGTCGGGATCCTGCACGAGCTTCCCGCGGAAGTCGCGTTCGCTCTGTCGGATCGACCACGAGAGGTCGACGTTTCCGTTCCCGTGGACTTCGTCCACCTGAACGTAGACGGTCTCGCCGTCGTCCCAGTCGAGGGACTCGATGCGGCCGGGAATCTCGCTGCGGTGCAGGAGACCCGTGACGGACGGCGCGAGGTCGACGAACACGCCGAACTCGGCGAACCCGTCCACCGTTCCGACGTAGTATCGACCGGGGATGAGCTGGTTCGCGTCCTCGCCGCGGAACTCGAAGACGACGTCCTCTTCGTGGGTCTGACAGATACGACCGTCGACAGACGAGCCGCAGATAATACACGTACCCATTTAGTGAGTTGAAGTAATCCCTCCCCTAAACGATTGTCGAAAGCCTATTCGAGAACGCGGCTCTCCGCTTCCAGTTCGGCGATGTCGTCCGCCAGCGCCCGCACCTGCTCGGGGAACAACGCCACCTGTACCTCGTTGCCCTCTCCGTCTCCCGCGACGACCTTCACGCGCTTGTCCCCGAACTCGCGCGCCTCGACAGTCTCGGTGTCGAACAGTTTCGCCGACCCCGACTTGTTCGACGGCCCGACGTTCTTCAGCGCGCCGTCCGTCAGTTCCACCATGAAGTCGTCCAGCTGGAGTGCGAGCATACCGAGTGCTCGACGGGCGCGCCCTTAGTCCTCGCGGAGTTCGTGACAGTTCCGACACCGCGCCTCGTAGGACTCCTCCGCGCCCACCATAATCGTGGGGTCGTCAGCGTGCGCGGGATCGCCGTCGATGAGGCGCTGGTTCCGGGTCGCCGGCTCCCCACACACCGTACAGATGGCCTGGAGTTTCTCCACGTACTCCGCCGTCGCCATCAGCGCGGGGAGCGGGTGGAAGGGGTCGCCGCGGAACGTCTGGTCGGTTCCGGACACCACGACGCGGCGGCCGTCCGCCGCCAACCGCTCGCAGACGTCGAGGAGTTCCGCGGGGAAGAAGTTCGCCTCGTCGATCGCGACGACCTCCTCGCCGTTCAGTCTCTGCGGGATTCCGAGGACGCCCTCGGAGTCGTTCTCGACCACGGTGGCCGTCCACTCGTTTCCCGCGTGCGACCCGAGGGACTCCTCGCCGTACCGGTCGTCGATCGCTGGGGTGAACGCCGCGACCTCCTGGCCCGCGATCTCGGCGCGCCGGAGTCGCCGGAGGAGTTCCTCCGTCTTCCCCGAGAACATACAGCCGGTGATGACCTCCACCCACCCGCTGTTCGTGATGGCGTGCATGCGAGAAGCCGGGGTGGGCGAGGAGAAAAACGGTTCCGTTCTCCGCGTCCCGCGCCACTCACTCCCGAAGCCGGGCGACCGTCTCGTCGCCGCGTTCGTCGACCGCGACGAGGCCGTCGTCTTCGAGGTCGGCGAGCAGGCCGCGCAGCCACTCCGCGCCGGTGTCGCCGCCGTAGTCCACGCGAACCTTCGGCCCCAGCTGGGAGAGCGCGAGTTCGTCGTGCTCGGAGAGCGCGGCGATGACTCGCCCGCGCTTCTGCCGGCGACTCCCCTCGAAGCTCGGCTGGGTCGGCACGTCGGGCGCGGTGAAGTCACCGGTCTCGTAGGCGTCACACCACTCGCGCCACGGGCACCCGGCCTCGTCGCAGGACGGGACTTTCTCACAGGCCACGCCGCCGAGTTCCATGATGGCGTTGTTCCAGACGCGGGACTCGCCCGCGGGCAGCAGGAAGCCCGCCGCGTCCTCGAACGCCGCGTCGTCGTCGGGCACGGAGAACGCGCGGTAGAGGACGCGCTTGACGTTCGTGTCGACGACGGCGTTCCCGTTGTTGAACGCGAACGACGCGACTGCGTTCGCCGTGTAGGGGCCGACGCCCATCAGCTCCTGGAGTTCGTCGGGCGACTCCGGGAACGAGCCGTCGTATTCCTCGACGACCTGCTCGGCGGCCTCGTGGAGGTAGCGCGCGCGGTTGTTGTACCCGAGCGAGTGCCCCGTCCAGAACGCCACCACGTCCCCCCGGCTGGCGGCCGCGAGGTCGTGGACAGTCGGCCACTTCGCGAGGAACTCCTCGAACGCCTCCCGCACGCGTTCGAGCTGGGTCTGCTGGCTCATCACCTCAGAGACGAGAATCTCGTAGGCGTCGTCGGTGTTCCGCCACGGGAAGTCCCGGTGGTCGGCCTCGTACCACGAGATCAGGGCGTCCCGGACGGCGTCCACGTCCTCGGGCAGGCAGTCCGCGGCCTCGCTCATCACACGAACCCTGGGCCGCGCCGGGTAACTCGGTTGTGGTTCCCGGTGAGGAGGCGAAAGGCGTTTTCCCCGGCCGCGAGAACGCGGGGGTATGAGCCTGGACGACCTGCAGGACGCCGTGGAGGAACAGAACGCGGAACTCGCCGACCACGCGGTGTCGCTCGACCGCGAGACCCGGACGGAGTTGGCGATGCTGTCGGCGGCGCTCGACCCCGAGGACGTGGACGACCTCGTGGGGCGGGCCGTCCACCAGTTCTTCGACACGCTCGTCCAGTCCGGGAAGCTCGACTTCCACCTCCGCAGCGAGTACGACGCGACCTACGACGAGTACCTCTCGGGCATGAGCTTCGAGGAGATGACGGGCGGTCGGGAGTTCCCGCAGACCGAGGAGGACGGGCGGCGCTACCAGTACTAAGCGAAAGCACCTTTGTGGATGGTGGCACAACCAGCGGGTATGGAAGACATTTTCGTCGGTCGAGTGATGTCCGCGCCGATTCAGACTGTCACCCCCGACACGCCCGTCGAGGAAGCCGCGTCCGTGATGCGGGACAACGACATCAGTTCCGTCGTCGTCGTGGACGAGGAGAACGGGCTCGCCGGCATCCTCACCGCGACCGACTTCGTCACTATCGCCGCCGACGGCGCGATCACGCGCGACGACCCGGTCTCGAAGTACATGAGCACCGACCTCGTCACCGTCACCGCGGACGAACCCATCGTCGATGCCGCGGACACCCTCATCGAACACGGCATCCACCACGTGCCGGTCGTCGACGACACCGCGGGCGTCATCGGCATGATATCCACCACGGACATCACCGCCTACCTCTCCACGGCCGCGTGAACGCGCGACCGGGGCGTCAGTCCACCACTACGTTTCGAAGTTAGACCGCGTCCTCTGAGTGTTCGAGGCTCGGGCTCGCCTGTTTCACGAGCGGGCTTTCGAGCGCGTCGAAGAGGATGCTGGTGCCGAGTTCGATTTCTCGCGCGGTCACGTCGAGCGGCGGGAGGAGGCGGAGCGCCTTGTACCCGCAGCCGAGCGTGAGGAGGCCGCGCTCCAGCGCGGCTTTCACGAGGGCTTCGCGGCGGTCTTTGGTGTCGAGTTCGATGGCGAACATCAGGCCGCGGCCGCGCACGTCCACGACGTACTCGGAGTCGAAGTCTTCGACGAGTTCGGTGAGCTGGCGGCCGCGCTCGCGGGCGTTCGCGACGAGGTCGTGTTCCCGGATTGCGTCGAGGGTGGCGACGCCCTGCGCGGACGCGAGGACGTCGCCCGCGCCCCACGTCGAGGACAACCGTCCCTTCTCCTCGGGGAAGAGGGCGGAGTCCGCGACGGTCGCGCCGACGCGGAGCCCCTTCGCGGACGTGATGACGTCGGGGTCGAACGGGAGGTGGTCGATACCCCACATCTCGCCCGTGCGGCCGAGGCCGGCCTGAATCTCGTCGGAGATTATCTTGAACTCGTGTTCGTCTTTGAGGTCGGCGATGTCCCGTGCGAACTCGTCGCTGGGGACGCGGTAGCCGCCCTCGCCCTGCTGGGGTTCGAGGATGAGGAAGGACACTTCCTCAGCGGGGATGTTGCCGCGAACCGGATGGAGGCGGTCGGCGAGGGCGTTCCCGCCGGGGCCGTCGGTCTTCCAGCCGCACGTGCACGCGCCCGTACAGGAGCAGTAGGGGACGCTGAGGACGCCCGGGATCTCGGGGTAGCCGCGGCGCTGCACGGACTTCGAGCGGTTGAGGCTGAGCGCGCCGAGGGTGCGGCCGTGGAACGCGCCCTCCGTGGTGACGGCGCGGTGGCCGCCGTCGGCGTAACAGATCTTGATGGCGTTCTCGACGGCTTCCGCGCCCGAGTTCGAGAGGAAGGCGGTGTCGAGGCCGTAGTGGCTCGTCGCCTCGGTGAGTCGGTCGAGCAACTGAGTCGGACCCGGAACCTCGGGGTTCTCGGGCGTCCCGCCGTTCGAGACGTAGAAGTCCTGTCCGGCGATTTTCAGGGGGTCGACGAGGCCGAACCCCTCCAGTTCGTCCATGATTTTCGGGTTGTTGTAGCCGAGCGGGGCGGACGCGACGTGGCTCGTGAAGTCGAGGAGGACGTTCCCGTCCACGTCGGTACAGAAGGGGCCTTCCGCCCACTCCGAGGTGTCCCAGACGAAGTCGTAGACGTACGTGCTCGGGGCGGCGTGCTGGCCGTGGTGGGCCGCCCACTGCTTCGCGCGTTCGCCGGGCATCTCGGTGACGCTCGGCTCTGCTGTCTCCCGGTCCATGCAGGTAGGAGGTACGCCCCCGAGGTAAAAAGTGTCCGTTTCGTCCCCGGCAATTATTGCATCGCGGAGGCGGCGGCGACGAGAGCGCCAGTGACGAGGAGAACGACGCTCCACCCGGCGACCCGGCGGGCGAACGCGCGGTTCGTGCTCGTCGCGGCGAGCGCGACCTTCACGCCGATGCTGGACGCGGTGGCGAGGAACACCGCGACGACCGCAGTGTGCGAGCCGAGGCCGCCGGTGCGGTAGAGGACGACCGCGGACGTGGTCGCGCCCGCGCTCGACACCAGCCCGGAGAAGACCGCGGTCGCGTAGAACCCGAGCGCGCCGAACTCCGCCTCCGCCAGCCCGCCCGCCGCGAGCACGACGGCGAACATCGCGCCGAACGAGAGCGCGTTCCGCGTCGAGAACGGACTGTCGAGTTCCATCGGCACGCTCTCGCCCCAGTCCGCGGTGAACGCCGCGACGCCGACGCTCCCGAGGACGACGACGGCGAGCGGCGGAACCACCGGCCAGAGCGGCCGATTACCGAGTGTGAACACGAGGGCGATGAGGAGGTTGCGGAGCGCCATCGCCGCGTTCGCGAGGAGGACGCCCGCAACCGCGTACGCCGCGGCCTCCGCGCGCTCCCCGACGTGGTCGAGCATCGTCCCGACGACCGCCGTCGAGGACGCGAGACCGCCGAAGAACCCCGTGACTGCGATGCCCTTCGAGCCGTACGTCTTCACGACGACGTAGTTCGCGATGCCGATGCCCGCGACGAACACGACCATCAGCCAGACGACCCGGGGTTCGATTTCGACCGTCGCGGGGCCGAGCGCGACCGGAACGGTTCCGGCGGGCAGGAGCGGGTAGACGACGAACGAGAGGATGGCGAACTCCGTCACCGACCGCATCTCCTCGCGGTTGAGCCCCCACGCGAACCCGTGGAGTTCGCGCTTCAGGACGAGGAGGAGACTGCTCGTCACCGCGACCACAGTCGCGGGCAGCGTCTCGCCGAGCGCCGCGAGCACGCCGACGCCGTACGCGACGACGAGGCTGACCGCCGTCGTCAAGTGCAGTCCCTCGTCGTCCTCGACGCCGCTGTACATCAGGACGCCCGCGAGCACCGTCACGAACAGGCCGCCGACGGGAACGAGCACGGGCACGCAGACGCCGTCGCTCGCGCAGCGCGCGGAGTCGTGGAGCGCGAAGATGGCGCCGAGCACGCTGATGAGGGCGAACGTCCGGATGCCGGCGGCCTTCTGCGACCACTCGCGCTCGAGGCCGAGGAACAGGCCGAGCGCGACCGCGATGGCGATACGGGCGACGCTGGTGTCGAAGGGCGGCGCCGCGACGAGGTTCTCGACTCCGAGCGACACTCACACGACTTGCCGGCCGGGAGTGATAAGCGATGTGGCGGAGTGAAGGTTTTTGTCGTCGCCCGGACACCCGGACGTATGGAGTTCGACTACGACCGGGCGCGCGCCGGCTGGTGGGCTGTCGGTTCCTTCCTCGCGCTCGCGCTCGCCCTCGTCGTCTACCGCTTCCTCGGAACCTTCGTCTTCGGCGTCTTCCTCTACTACGCGACCCGGCCCGTCTACCGCCGGCTGAAGAAGCGCGTCCGACCGCCGAGCCTCGCCGCCGCCATCAGCCTGCTCGCGCTCGCGCTCCCCGCCCTCCTCCTGTTCGCGTACACGCTCGCGGTCGGCCTCCAAGAGCTCGATAAGTTCCTCGCCACTCGCGACATCCAGCTCACGCAGGTAGAAGCCCTCCTCCAGCCGTACATCGACGTGTCCAGTATCGTTCAGGATCCGCAGTCACTGCTCGACGACCCGAACTTCGTCGAAGCCGTGCAGGCGTTCATCTCGAACGCATCCGGCTACATCGGGTTCATCGGGGGCGCCGCCCTCCATCTGTTCGTGATGATCACGATGGCGTTCTACCTGCTGCGGGACGACCACCGGCTCGCGCAGTGGTTCCGCCGCCGGTTCTCCGACTCCGAGGGCGTCGTCGAGGCGTACTTCGCGCGCGTCGACCACGACTTCTCGAACATCTTCTTCGGGAACATCCTCAACGCCGTCTTCACCGGTATCATCGGCGGTATCTCGTACAGCGCGCTCGACTACGTCGCGCCCGCGGGCCTCGGCATCCCCTATCCCGTCCTGCTCGGCGTGCTCACCGGCGTCGCGAGCCTCGTCCCCGTCGTCGGCATCAAACTCGTCTACGTGCCCGTGCTCGCCTACCTCACCGGTATCGCTGTCTCCACCAGCACCGCCCTCCTCTGGTTCCCGCTGCTCTTCTTCGTCGTCTCCTTCCTCATCGTGGACGTCATCCCCGACCTCGTCCTCCGCCCGTACGTCTCCGGGCGCGGCCTCCACCTCGGGATGGTGATGCTCGCGTACATCTTCGGCCCGCTCCTCTGGGGCTGGTACGGCCTCTTCCTCGGGCCGATGCTCCTCGTGCTCATCGTGCACTTCGTGAAGCTCGTCCTCCCGGAACTCATTGCCGGGCGCCGAATCGAAGCGGCCGCCATCGGCGACCTCATCGCCGACGACACCGGCCCTGGCCCAGCGGACGAACCGAGCGAATCGACCGGCGGCGAGGAAGAACCGCGCGAACCCGCGGACGACGATGACGACGGCGACCAGACGGGGAGCGGCGTGGCGTCCCGCGAGTAGTCAGCGCTCGACGAGGCGGGCGCCGTCGCGGGGACAGTACTCGTACGCGGGGTCGCGAGTCGAGAACCCACACTGCGGGCACTCGCGGGCGGGCGGGCGGTCGTCGCCGCGGAACAGGAGGGGGACGAACGGGAGCGCGATGAAGAAGACGAACCAGCCAGTGTAGTAGTAGACCGCGGCGTTGACGGCGAGGCTGGCGGCGAGGCCGACGAGGGCGGTGCGCGTGCGCGAACCCATCACGCGAGCGGACGGGTTTCCGCGGGGTAAGCGTGTCGTCACCACGGTTATGCGGACGTGGCGCGTCCACTCGTGTATGGAGGAAGTGCTGTTCGAGAGCGAGACGGAGGAATCGCGCGCTGCGGTCGCGGACTACCTGCGGTCGGTCGCCGACCGACTCGACGACGGCGCGGTGACGCTCCGCTCGGGCGACGAGGAACTCACGGTGAATCCGCCCGAGACGGTTGAGTTCGAGGTGAAAGTCGAGCGCGAGGGCGCGGAGACGAGCCTCGAACTCGAACTGGAGTGGGCGGAGGACGCGAGCGGGGAGTCCGGCGGCGGGTTCGAAGTCGCGTGAACGCGGGAGGGCGCAGGACGACAGTACTTTAGCGGACGTGTGCGACGCTCGACACGGATGGGCGACGACGTAGACCTCTCGGCGGTGTCGCCGCGCGCGTGGCGACTGCTCCGGGTGGCCGCCGGGTACGAACAACGCGGTGTCGAGCGCGAGATAGACGGTCTCCTCCAGGCGCACGTCTCGATGCTGGAGTCGGGGAGTCGCGGGCTGTCGGGCGATCGTCGGCGACTGCTCTTCGAGTTGTACGCCGCGGAGCTCAGCGCGGAGCAGGTGCGCGTGCTGGTACGGCACTTCTAATCCGTATCGGAAATCATTACGTATAGGGGTGGTTAGCGGACGTTGTATCAATGATACAGATGGACATTCGGAGTCCGCGCGGCCGCCTCGTCACGTTCCTCGTGGCCGCACTTCTCGCCGTCGTCGTCGGGTTCGGCCCCGACCTCACCGGACTCTCCCTGAAAGGACAGTACGCGCTCGCCACCCTCGTCTTCGCCGCCGTGCTCTGGGTGACCGGCGCGATACCGCTCGCCGTCACCGCGCTCGCGATACCCGTCCTGCTCACCGCGTTCGGCGTCTACCCCGACATCGACGCCGCGCTCTCCGGGTTCGCCGACCACCTCATCTTCCTCTTCATCGCGGGGTTCATGCTCGCGAACGCGCTCCAGAAGTACGACATCGACCGCCGCATCGCGCTCTACATCATGGCGCGCATGGGCTCGACGCCCCGGCGGCTCATCGGCGCGATAATGATCGCGACCGCGCTCCTCTCGATGTGGGTGTCGAACACCGCCACCACCGCGATGATGACGCCCATCGCGCTCGGCGTGCTCGCGCAGGTCGTCGGCCGGGACGACGTCCAAGAGCAGGAGGACGACGCCGCGTCCTTCTCGAACATCCAGATTTCGACCCTGCTCGGCACCGCGTACGCCGCCTCCGTCGGCGGCGTCGGCACGCTCATCGGCACCCCACCGAACGCCGTCGTCGCCGCCGTCCTCGAACAGCAACTCGGCTACAGTATCAGCTTCGCGGAGTGGCTCATCATCGGCATCCCCATCGTCGTCGTCACGCTCCCAATCGTCTGGTACGTCCTCACGTTCCGGCTGTTCCCACCCGAGATCAGCGACGTGAGCGACGCCCGCGAACAGGCCCGCGAGTACCTCGCGGAGGAGGGCGACCTCGGGCCGCGCGCCCGCCGCGTCGCATACATCTTCGCCGCGACCGCCGGCCTCTGGGTGCTCGGCGGCCTCAGCGGCCCGCTCCACTGGCTGCTCGAAACGGCGCTCGGCCTCGACCTCTCAAGCGCGTTCTGGACGACGCTCTACGGCGGGTCGGGCGAAACCCTGCTCGGCGTCGACGGCCACCAGGGCCTCCTCTACTACGTGATGGTCGGTCTGTACGCCATCCCCGCGATCGTCCTCGCGGACACCGTCGAGTGGGACGACCTCGAAGACATCGACTGGGGGACGATCCTCCTCTTCGGCGGCGGTATCGCGCTCGCCGACGCGTTCGCCGCGACCGGCGCGACGCGCTGGATCGCGTCGGGTATCTTCACGAACCTCACGGGCGCGCCCGTGTTCGCCATCGTGTTCGCGGTCGTCCTGCTCATCATCTTCCTCACGGAGATGACGTCGAACACCGCGACCGCGACCATCGTCGTTCCCGTGCTCGTCAGCCTCGGGAGCGTGCTCGCTGGCACGCTCGGCGTCCTCCCCGAAGCCGCCGCGGTCTTCCTCGCCGTCTCCGGCGCGGTCGCCGCGAGCTTCGCGTTCGCGCTCCCCGTCGCCACGCCGCCGAACGCCATCGTCTTCGGCAGCGGCTACATCCGGCAGAAACACATGATGCGCGCCGGCATCGTCCTCAACCTCATCATGACGCTCGTACTGACGGTGCTCATCACCGCGCTCTTCTACTTCGTCTGGCCCGCCGTTCTCTGGTAGGCCGGACACGTCGCTCCCGGTTTTGATACGGCGTGAGAAGACGAAGTAGTGACTACGCGGTGTAGTTTCAGAAGGGGAAAGGCATGACCCCGGAAAACCCGGGGTCGCTGCCGCCCTGAATTGGTCCCCGCTGACGCTTCGGCCCTCCAAGCGAAGCGTCACCTGAATCAAACGGCCCTACAAGGATAAAGGTATCGCCTCCTGGAACCTCTGCCGCTAAATGTATTCCTCCTCCAACACCCATCCGAGTGCGCGTTTGTAGTACGTGAACATTTCTCGAACGCCTTTGTGGTTCATCTCCTCCGATTCGAGCTGTTCGACGAGGAACTCGTACTGCTCTCGAATCTCGTCTTCGTCGCGCATACTCGAGAGTAGGGCGTGCGCTCGGAAAAGTCCCAGTCACGTTCCGCACGAGCGACTGAACGCACCCAGAACTGAGCGCTCCTGACTACGCGTCACCCCCGTCCTTGGCCGCGGTTAACGGCTGTCTGCTCGCGAGCGAACACGCGAATGCGGGGTGTTCGACGAAGAACCACACCACCATGTGGCGCCGCCCGCCGGTGAGCCCGGTCGCGGACACGTCCTCGGCCGTGAACTCCGTGGGGAGGCGGTCGAACAACCGAGCGGCCTCGTCGAACGACTCGAACACCTTCCGGTGGCCGGCCGAGTCCGCACCCCGGCGTTCGACCACGAACGACCCGTCGAGCCGTCGCTCGCAGGCGGTGTTCAGGAACTCGTCGCGGGCGGTGAGCGCGTCTTCGAGTTCGTCGCGTAACGCGTCGGCCTGCTCGCGGCTGAGGCCGTGGACGTGCCCGTCGACTTCGACGTGGACGGTTCGGCCGTCGGCGGTCGCGGCGGGAGGAGGACTACTGGACGAGAATTTCTCGACCAGCCGCCTCACGGCGGCTTACTCTATCCTCGGACACGGAAACCGTGTGTTGAGACATCACGTGAGTGTATCGCACGCCCACGGATAAGTGTAGGGGGTCGTGCAGACCCACGGTTCATGGAGGATGGCGCGTCCAGCGGACAGCGTGACCTACCCACCGGAGAGCGGGCGGGAGCGAAATCCCGCGGCGGACGCCCGTTCCCGCGACTACCGCCGCGTGCACACCACGCATTCTTTGAGCGCGCAGCACCCACGAGGAGTATGGAGATCCGCGGGAAGCGCGAGTGCACCGAGTGCGGGACGCGCTGGTCGTATTACGAGACCGGGAGCGTGACGTGCCCGAACTGCGGGAGCATACGGAGTGTCGGAACTGCCGACGAGCGCACCTACCACACGGACGTGGCGTCGGCGCTCGATCTCGACGATGCGCGCCGGCAGGCCGCGGACGGGACGCTCGCGGAGGCCGCCGAAGCGGCGGCGAGCGCGGCGAACGAGTACGTCCGCGAGCGCGGGTTCGTCTCGGGCGGCGACCTCCGCGACCTCGATGACGCGTACCTTACGGCGCGCGAACTCGGGTACGTCGCGTCCGAGCTCGAACGCGCCCTCTCCGTCGATGACGACGAGGAATACTACTTCCTAGCGCTGCTGCGCGGCGCGGACGACGGTGAGCGCCCCGACGAGCGCGACGTTCCGGGGTCGCTCGCTGACGTGCGCGGACTCGCGTACGCGACCGCGGTCGGCGAGTACCGCCGCGAAATCCGGTCGTGGCTCGACACCCGAGACGACGAACCCGAGAACGCCCGCGCGCTCCTCGAAACCCTCGGCGACCACGTGAAGCGCGTGCAGGCGCTCGACGGCGACGTGTCCCTCGACACGTCCGAGCGGGTCGTCGCCGCGGCGCGCGCGGTCGGGGACTACGTTCGGAGCGGCGCCGAGGAGGACGCCGCGCGTTCGCGCGCCCTGCTCGACGACCTATAGGTTCCGGCGGAGATCGGCGGCGAGATCCCCGAGCACGTCGTGGGCGGGCGAGAGGTCGACGAGCCCCGTGTTCATCGTGAGAATGCCGTGAATCAGTCCGGGATAGTGGTATCGCTCCACGGAGACACCGGCCGTTTCGAGGCGGTCGGCGTACGCCTGACCCTCGTCGCGGAGCGGGTCGAACCCGCACGTGACGACGACCGCTGGTGGGAGGGCGCCGTGACCTGCGGCCTCCAGGGGCGCAGCGTACGGGTTCATCCCGTCGAGGTCGCTGTCGAGGTAGTGATCCTCGAAGTACGCCATGTCGTCGCGGGTGAGGAAGTAGCCCTCACCGTTCTCCTCGTGGCTCGGCCACGAGCGCAGCAGCGACACGGTCGGATAGACGAGCACCTGGCGCGCGATGTCGGGCGGGTTCGTGTCCGCAGCGCTCCACGGCGCAGGGGCGTCGTTCTCGGCTTGGTCGCGTGCGAGGAGGCTGACGACTGCGGCGAGGTTCCCGCCCGCGCTGTCGCCGGCGACGGCGAGCCGGTTCGGGTCGACACCGAGGTCGTCCGCGCGTTCGCTCACCCACCGGGTCGCGGCGTACGCGTCCTCCACGGCTGCGGGGAACGGGTGTTCGGGCGCGAGGCGATAGTCCACGGAGACGACGACGCACTCCGACTCGATCGCGAGTTCGCGGCAGGCGGCGTCGTGGCTGTCGAGCGACCCGAGGACGAATCCGCCGCCGTGGAAGAACACGACGACGGGCGCGTCCCCACCGGTGTCGGGGTCGTAGATTCGGAGCGGGATGTCGCCGTCCGGCCCGGGTATCTCGCGGTCGGTGACGGACTCGACAGCGGGGCCGTCAGCGCCGCTGTTCAGGCGTTCGAGGAGGCCGCGGGCCTCCGTGGGCGGGAGGTCGTGAATCTCGGGGCCGCCCATCGCGTCGAGTCGGTCGAGGAACTCCCGCACGTCCGAGTGGAGGTTCGGCATACCCTATCAGCGCTCGCGGCCGGGGAAAAAGGTCAGGGGAGGTCGACGGGCACGCCCTCGATGTCGCTCGCGGCCTTCACGGTGTTGTAGAGGAGCATCGCGCGCGTCATCGGGCCGACGCCGCCGGGGACGGGCGTGATAGCGTCCGCCTTCTGTTTCGCGCTCTCGAAGTCCACGTCGCCGACGAGCCGATACCCCTTCTCGGTGTCCGCGTCCACGCGGTTGATACCGACGTCGATGACGGTCGTTCCCTCGGTGAGCATGTCGCCGTCCACGAGACCGGGGACGCCGACCGCGGCGACGACGATGTCCGCGCGCCGGGTGTGCGCGGCGAGGTCGTCCGTCCGGGAGTGACAGACGGTGACGGTGGCGTTTCCGCCCTCGGCCTTCTGGAGGAGGAGGTTCGCGAGCGGCTTCCCGACGATTTTCGACCGGCCGACGACGACGACTTCCGTCCCGGCGGGGTCGATGCCCTCGGACGCGAGGAGCTTCTGGACGCCGTGGGGCGTGCATGGCTTGAATCGGGGGTTGCCCGCGACGAGTCGGCCGACGTTCTCGGGGTGGAAGCCGTCCACGTCCTTCGCGGGCGAGACCGCGGAGAGCACGCGCTCGTCGGGCACGTGGTCGGGCGTCGGGTCCTGAACGAGAATGCCGTGTACGTCGTCGCGGTCGTTGAGCGACTGGACGGTGTCGAACAGCTCCTCGGCGGGCGCGTCGGAGTCGATTCGCACGTCCTCGGCGGCGATGCCGACCTCCTCGCAGTCGCGCTGCTTCATCGAGACGTAGGTGTCGCTCGCCTGTGTGTCGTTCATCAGAACCGTGGCGAGGCGCGGCGTCACGCCGGCGTCACGGAGCGTGTCGACGACGGCGGAGACGTCCTCGCGTACGTCGGCGGCGACGGCGTTCCCATCGATGACGGTGGTCATGTCCGAGCGTGGGCGCGCGCCCCCCTTCAAATTGCTGGTTCGTGTATAACGGGAGGGCTATTGGAGTTAGATTGTGCGTGTTTGTGCCTATTCGTAGACGGGGTGGTCGTCGCAGAGTTCCTGCACGTCCGCAGCGACTTCGGCGTATACCTCGGCATCACCGACGTTGTCCACGACGCGCGCGATGCAGTCCGCGACGGCCTCCATGTCGTCGGTATCGAACCCGCGAGTGGTGAGGGCGGGCGTGCCGGCGCGGATGCCCGAGGGATCGAACGCAGACCGTGTCTCGCCGGGAACGGTGTTCGCGTTCAGGACGATACCGACCTCGTCCAGCGCCTCCTCGGCGTCCCCGCCGGACACGTCGGGGTGAGACTCGCGGAGGTCGGCGAGCACGAGATGGGTGTCGGTGCCGCCGGAGACGAGGGAGAAGCCGTGTTCCTGGAGGCGGTCACCGAGCGCCTTGGCGTTCCGCACGACCTGCGCGGCGTACTCCGCGAAGTCGGGGTCGAGCGCTTCGCCGAACCCGACGGCCTTCCCGGCGATGTTGTGCATCAGCGGGCCGCCCTGTGCGCCCGGGAACACCGCGGAGTCCACGGCATCCGCGTACTCCTCGTCGCACATGATGATGCCACCGCGACCCGCGCGGATGGTCTTGTGGGTGGACCCGGTGACGAAGTCCGCGATACCCACGGGGCTCGGGTGTTCGCCCGCCGCGACCAGGCCCGTGATGTGGGCGATGTCCGCCATGTGGTAGGCGTCCGCGGCGTCCGCGGCCGCCTGAACGGCCTCCCAGTCCACGACGCGCGGGTACGCGGAGAACCCGGAGACGACCATGTCAGGTTCGAACTCCTGGGCCGTCGCCAGCAGGTCGTCGTAGTCGATGCGGCCCGTTTCAGGGTTGATTTCGTAGTGCTCGACCTCGTAGAGCTTCCCCGCGAAGTTCGCGGTGTGGCCGTGGCTGAGGTGGCCGCCGTGCGTCAGGTCGAGGCTGAGAATCTTGTCTCCGGGTTCGAGGACGGCGAAGTACACGCCCATGTTCGCCGACGACCCCGAGTGGGGCTGGACGTTCACGTGGTCTGCGCCCCAGAGTTCCTTCGCGCGCTCGATGGCGAGTTCCTCCACGTCGTCCGCGTACTCACAGCCCGCGTAGTACCGGCTCCCCGGGTAGCCTTCCGCGTACTTGTTCGTGAGCGCGCTCCCCTGCGCCTGGAGTACGGCCTCGCTCGCGTGGTTCTCGCTCGCGATCATCGCGAGCGTGTCCTCCTGGCGCTCGTCTTCGCCTTCGAGCGCGTCCGCGACGGCGCCGTCGACCTCTCGGACTTTGTCGTAGCGCATGCGTGAATCGGGCGCACGCGGCGGCATAAGTGTACCCACCTCCGGCAGCGATCCACTTGACATCCTCCTCCGCCTTCAGGCGGAGGAATCCCGCGGTTGGGATATTACGGTTTGCAGTCTCCCACCTCTCGTTGCGGTTGGAATCCGCAGGAGAGGTCATACAGGTAGACTCCGGGCTGTGCCAACCAGCCGGTACTCCTATCCCCGGACAACTGCCCGGTAGACTCGGAGTTACTTTCCTCGTTGATGTCCAGACGGATGTTCTCCGCCCCGTTCACGTCCGCATTATAGGCCGCATCACACGACTCGCAGACGTACAACCCGCGTTCGACACGCTGACTGTCGTCTTCTCTCCCACAAACGCAACACGTTTTACTCGTGTCGCGCTCGGACACTTCCACGACCTCGATACCCTCGACCTTCGCCTTGTATTCGAGAATCGAGGTGAAGCGGTCGAACGCCCACCCGTGTAGGTCGAGGTTGCCGTGCCGACCCCAGTTCTTCGACTCTCCATCTTCGTCCTCGCGCACGCCTTCCAAGTCTCCGACGTTGATGCGGCCAACGCCTTTCTCGACACACCGCTGGACGATGTGTTTGGCGAGACTATGGAAGAAGTGAGTGCGGCGTTCTGACCACTTCGCGTGGAGACGAGTGGCCCTGTCGCCACTGCTGTCGTCGCATTTAGCGATTTCTTTCGGGAAGTAGTAGCCGTCCTGTTTCAGGCGGTTGCCGGGATACAGGTCGGCGTCTTCGGTGCTGTAGGCGACAGCAGCGAAGTTGCTGATGCCGAGGTCAATGCCCGCTGTCTCGTTACCGGGAGCGTTGGGCGTCTCGATTTCGTCTTTACAGACGAGGTGTAACTCCCATCGCTCTTTCTGCTGGTCGTAGACAGCGCGAACCTGTTGCAGGTTATCAACTTCGACACTGGGGCGAGTCTCGTACTCAACAAGGATGTATTCCCACGCTCGGGGGTGTTCCTTGTGGTTCGCGCCCTTCGACAGGCGAACACGGTTGTTCTTGGTGTCGTGGCGAATGCCGTTTTGCTTCCACGTCACCGTGCTGCGTGGGTGTTCTTCGTGGACGCGGCGACCCTGTTGGTCGTAGTAGTTTTGTTTGCGGTAGCCGGGCGGATTGTCCCGTTCGTCATCACTGGAGTACCACGAGTTGAAGGCTTCAGCGAGTTCCTCCAGAACCCGCTGACTGGACTGACTGTGCAGTCCCTTGTACTTATCATGAGTCTTCAACTCGTCTTTTAACTCCTCGTGGTCGGGAATCTCCCCGGTCTCCTCCCAGACTTGCCGGGAGTGGTAGTTGGCGACGTTCCAGAGTTTGCTGGCACTCCACCCGTGGCGGTCAAGCGAGTCCTCTACCTGACTGTGGTTGAGGATTTTCGCTCGGTGAGTGCAGTGGACTTCCAGCATCGTGAAACGTCTGTATAATCGCTTATACTCGATTCACTTGTAAAGGGTGGGTTTGAGAACGGTGGAATATCCGGCCCTGCTGGAGTCGGTGGGATGGGTCACTGAGTGACGGCGTGTATCCACGGCCTGAAGGCCGTGGTATTGCGCCTACTCAGCGTATAATCCAACATTCCGCTCGACAGGAATATATGTGCGTGGGGTGTACCGAACTCCGTGTTATCGCGGGAAGTCACGGCGGCCGGCGTCCGGGCCGTCGACCGGGCCGGCTACGCCTCCAGTGTCGATGCTGACGATTTCTCGCGCGTGGAACCCGGAGAGTTCGACGTCCCCGTGGACGCCGCGGTCGCCGGCTACGCGACCGGATTCAGCGTGCCCGCGACCACCGCCCTCCACGAGGCCGCGCCGCCGCAACGGCTCACAGACGCCACGGGCGTCGACCTTCCCGCCGGCGAGCACGTCGTCTCGCTCCTCGGCCCGCTCGAAGTCCGCGCGCGCTTCGACGGCCCCGCCACCGTCACCCGAGAGGACGACCGCGTCCGCGTCGCGTTCGACGCGCCGACCCGAGTCGACTTCGGGTTCCTCGGACGCGTCACCGAGCCAGCCGGACGCCTCAGCGTCCCGGCGACCGCACGCGGGGCGGCCGCCGCCGTCACCGCGAGCGCGTCCGCCATCCGAACCACGAGTCCGGCGCGAGCGCGGCCGACGATGCGCCGCCACCCGCCTCGCATCGAGGTGGACTCGGACGCGACCGACCGCGCTGAGACCGCGGACGTCACGGATACGGAGGTTCGCGTCGTCGTTCCGGACTCGCTCGCGGACGTGCTTCACGTCGCGCCGCTCGCGCACTACCTCGGCGCGAGCGTGACGGTCGCGGACGGTCCGTCGCGACTCCGAGCGCCCGCCGCGGAGGTGGACGCCGCCCTCGAAGACGGACACGCCGCGGAGATCCTGGAACGCGCGTTCTGGCTGGACGCGCTGGCGTGGTACGGCGACGAGGAACGCCTCCACTCGCTCGACCTCGACCGCGAGATAGCGTCCGCGTCTCCAGCGGAGCGTCTCGCCGCTGCACTCTCCGCGCCGTTCGAGGCCGTGTCGCTTCCGGAGTGGCCGCTCGCGATGTACGTCGACCCGGCTCCCGACAGCCTCCGCGCGCTTCCGGGGCTCCTCCAGCGGCTCGCGCACGTCTATCCGCCGGAGACGACGCCGCTCGACGGGAAAGAACTGGTGTCGCGGACGCTCGACGACTTCTACCGGACGACGCCCGGGCCGGTCGCGACCGTGGAGATGGAGAACCCGCGACTCCGGTCGGGCCGCCAGCACGGCTGGCTCGCGGACGGCACGCCGATCGACGTGTTCAAGGCCGTGCCCGAGACGTACGAGCGATCCGCCGACCCCCTGAACGGCGACCTGTCCGTGGACGTGGTGCTGAACGACCCCGGGATGGCTCGCGAGCGCGACCGCGTCGCCGACGTGTACCGCGACCGCGCGACCGACTGCGCCATCGACGTGACGCTGCACGCGGACCTCGCGGTGGCGGGGCTCGCGACCGTGTTCGAGTCGGAGACGGACTTCGTCCACTACATCGGGCACTGCGACGAGGACGGACTGCTGTGCGCGGACGGCCGGCTGTCAGCCGCGTCGCTCGGTGACGTGGGCGCGCGGACGTTCTTCCTGAACGCCTGCGGGTCGTACCACGAGGGGGTTCGGCTCGTCAGACGCGGGAGCGCGGCGGGCGCGGTGACGTTCCGGAAAGTTCTGGACGAGCACGCGGCACAGGTGGGTACGGCGTTCGCACGCCTGCTCCTCGCCGGGTTCGGCATCGAGCGTGCGCTCTCCGTCGCCCGGCGACGCATCGTGATGGGGAAGGACTACGCCGTCGTCGGAGATGGCACGTGGTCGCTCCCGCACGTGGGCACGCGGTCGCCGGGCGTGTTCACAGTCGAATCGAGCGACCACGAGCACGAGTACGAGGTCACGTACGACGGCGGGAGCGTGTGGACGCACGGCGAGTACGAGCCGTCGCCGTTCCCACCTGCTCACGCCGGCCCGTCCGGCCGTCGGGAGACCGTGACGCTGACCGGGCCGGCACTGCGTGAGGTGCTCGCGGACGCCGACGCGCCGGTGGTGCTCGACGGAGAGTTCGTCTGGGCGGATACCGCCGTCACGCGGGTCTGACGTACTTTACTCGCGGCCAGTATCGAGTAAATTATATACGATGGCCGGCCTTACGTGATGGCATGGCAGCCCAGAACCTACTCGGTGCGACCGTCTCAGAGGTCGTCACCGCGATTCTCGACGAGGAACCCGCGGAGCTCTACGTCCGGAACCCATCCGCGGACGTCATCGAGGCCTTCGTGGACGCGGCGACCGAAACGAACGCCGCCCTTCCATCGGTTCGCCTCGTCGCCGAGGAGCGCCTCCTCAAGGACACGATGGACGACTTCATCGTCGCGAGCAACACCGCCGATCTCGTCGAATCGGACGTACTGTCGCTCCGCACGACAGCGGAACCGCCGCGGAGTTCGACGTTCGTCACGAACGACCGCGTCGTCTCCCTCGTCGACGCGGGAATCGAGACTGGCGGATTGACGACGGACGACGACTCGTTCGTCGCCGACGTGCTCGACGCCGCCGAGGCCGACTGGGAGTCCGCGGACGAGTTCTCCCTCCGAACGCCCGGCATCAGTCGCGTCGAACGCACACTCACCGAGGAGATCGGGAGCGAGGTCGAGGCCGACTTCGAGTCCGCGCTCGCCGCGATGGAGACCGCGCGCGGCGACGACGACAGTATCGACGAGGTAACGCTCAGCCTGCTCGTCGCAGCGAAGAACCGCGTACTCCTCTACGACATCTCGAAGTGGGGCGAAGACGTCGGAATCGCGTCGAAAGCGACGTTCAGCCGCACGAAGACGAAACTGGAAGACCTCGGTCTCATCGACACGGAGAAAGTCCCGATCGACGTCGGTCGGCCGCGTCTCCGCCTGAAGTTCGCCGACGAGCGACTACAGGACGCGGAGCCGAGCGAACTCGCGACAGTCGCGCAGTCCATGCTCGCGTAACTTCCGCCACGCCTTTCTCCTCGCTCCCTGTTCGCGTAGCCATGAGTGACATCGTCGCGGTCGTCGGGAGCGGGTCGGCCGCGGACGCCGTCCGGTCTGCGCTCGCGGACGCGGACGCCGTCGTGGAGAACGCGGACGTATCGGAGGCCGCTGACGCCGACCTCGCCGTCGTCGTCGGCCTCGCCGGAAGCGAGGGGTTCGCGGCCGCGAACCGAACCGTCGGGGGGCCGTGGCTGGCGGTCGAAGTCGGCGGTCTCGGCGGGCACGCGCTCGCGGACGTGGACGCGTCGGTCTCGTGCTTCTGGCCGGACGACGGCTGTTTCGCCTGCCTGCGCTCGCGGGTCGCGGCGAACGACCCCGAGGTCGCGGACGCGCCGAGCGCCGACCGGAGCACGGCCAGGTTCGCGGGCGCGCTCGCGGGCCGACTCGCGGTTCGCGCGCTCGCCGGCGACTCGTTCGGCGGACGCGTGGTCGAAGCCCCGCACACGCAGCGATCGTTCCTCCCGGTACCGACGTGCCCCGTCTGCGGCGACACCCAGTCCCAGGAGTTCGACTGGAGCGGCGAGTCGCGGAGCGTGGACGCGGCGGCGGACGCGGCGGCGCGCGCGGTGGACGACCGCGTGGGCGTGGTTGCGGCGGTGGGCGAGCGCGAGTCGTACCCCGCGCCCTACTACCTCGCGCAAGTGAGCGACACGAGCGCGTTCAGCGACGCGACCGCCGCACGGCAGGCCGCGGGCGTCGCCACCGACTGGAACGAGGCGTACGTGAAGGCCGTCGGCGAGGCGCTGGAGCGGTACGCCGCGGGCGTCTACCGCGCGTCGGCGTTCGAGACGGCGATGCCGACCCATCCCGACGCGGTCTCACCGACCGAGTTCGTGCTCCCGGACGGCGCGCCGACGCCCGATCCGGACGACGCGCTCCAGTGGGTGCGCGGCGAACACCTCGGTGCGGGCGACGATGCCCTGCTCCCCGCGGAGTTCGTGCAGTTCCCGCCGCACGCGGAACGGTATCGCGATTCGATTACGACCGGCCTCGGCCTCGGGAACACCGCCGAGGAAGCCGTGCTCTCCGGCCTGTACGAGGTGATAGAGCGGGACGCGGCGATGCTCGCGTGGTACTCGTCGTACGACCCCCTCGGCCTCGCCGTCGAGGACGAGGCGTACGCGGAACTCGCGAAGCGCGCGCGGAGCGAGGGCCTCGACGCGACCGCGTTCTTGCTGACGCAGGACGTGGACGTTCCCGTCGTCGGCGTCGCGGTGACGCGCGAGGAGTGGCCGCGGTTCGCGCTCGGGTCGAGCGCCAGCCTCGACGCGGACGCGGCCGCCCGGGGCGCGCTCGAAGAGGCCGTCCAGAACTGGATGGAACTCCGCGCGATGGGGCGCGAAACTGCCGCCCAACAGGAGGGCGCTATCGGCGCGTACGCCGACTACCCCGGACGCGTCCGCGACTTCGTCACCCCCGACACCACCGTGCCGACGGACTCCGTCGGCCCCGACGAGGTTCCCGAGAACGAACTCAATGCGGTGGTTTCTCGACTCGCGGACGCCGACTTGGCTGCCTACGCCGCCCGCCTGACCACCCGCGACGTCGACGCGCTCGGCTTCGAGGCCGCGCGCGTGCTCGTCCCGACGGCTCAGCCGCTGTTCGTCGGCGACGCCTACTTCGGCGAGCGCGCTGAATCCGTTCCGGAAAACCTCGGATTCGAACCGGACCTGGAGAAAGCCTATCATCCGTTCCCGTAACTACTTTCACGGCCGCGCAGAGAGAGTACGGTGATGCGTCAGGCATCCATCCGCGAGTTCAGCACGGCTCGTGGACGTGTTCCGAGATAGTACTGTTCCTGTCGTCCGTCAGCGAGCGCTCCGTAGCCACGGCTCCGGAGGTGTCGCGGATGCGTCGTAGCGACGCGTTCCTCCCCACGAGCCGTGAGACTCGGGGTTCGGGGTCGGCGACGACGAAACTCCTCGCCCGTGCGGGCCTGATTCGCGGGTTCGGAAGCGGGCTCTGGGCGTTCACGCCCGCCGGCCACCGCGTCCGCGAGCACGTCACCGCGTGCGTTCGCGGGACGATGACCGGAATCGGCGCGCAGGAGGTGTCGCTGCCCGGCCTCCAGTACGCCGAGCGGTGGCGCGAGTCCGGACGCTGGGCGAGTTTCGAGGGCGAGATGTTCACGTTCGAGAACCGCGACGGGCAGGCGATGTGTCTCGCGCCCAGCCACGAGGAAGGGGTCGTCCACCTCCTCGACGGCCTCGTCCGGTCCTACGACGACCTCCCCCTGCTCGTCTACCAGGTGGACGCGAAGTTCCGCGACGACCGCGCCCGCGACGGCCTCATCCGCGCGAAGGAGTTCCGGATGAAGGACGCCTACAGCGTCCACACCACCCAGGAGAGCCTCGACGAAACCTATCAGCGCGTCCGGGACGCCTACGAACGAATCCTCACCGACCTCGGCCTCGACTACGCGGTCTGTGCGGCCGAGAACAGCGTGATGGGCGGCGCACGCTCCGAGGAGTTCGTCGCACCCGTCGCGGAGGGCGGAGACCGCCTCAAGTGCTGTCCCGACTGTCGGTTCGGCGTCACGGACGAACACGACGACTTCCGGGCTAGCGAGACCTGTCCCGACTGCGGACGGAGTCTGCGGGAGACCGATGGCGTCGAGGTCGGGCACGTATTCGACCTCGGCACGCGGTACTCCGACGCCATGGAGTTCACCGTGGACGACGCCGACGGCGAGGAGCGCGCGGCTCTGATGGCGAGCTACGGACTCGGCATCGACCGCATCGTTCAGACGCTCGCGCGTCAGCACGCCGACGAGGACGGCCTCCGGTGGCCCGTCACCGACTGGGGCTGCGTCGCTCCCTACCACGCCGCAATCGTCCCCATCGGCTACGACGGCGACGTGAAGGCGGCCGCCGACGCCATCCACGACGCCTGCGGCGGCGTCCTGCTCTACGACGACCCCGGCCAGTCCGTCGGGGAACGCTTCGCCGAGTCCGACCTGCTCGGGATTCCCGCGAAAATCGTCGTCGGCAACCACTACCGCGACACCGGCCGCGTCGAACTCGAAACCCGCGACGGCGACCAGCGCGACCTCGCGCCCGCGGACGTCCCCGACGCTATCGAAGAGTTCGGGGCGGGAACGTTGGAGGGAGCAGCCGAAGAATCGTCCGCCGAGCGAGCGGTTCGAAGAACCCGGTAGCGAGGGGTTTCACCGCGAACGCGGCGCGTTCGCGGCTTTTTTCGTGCAGGGTTTTTGGCCGAGTGGTCGCCTGCGGCGACCCGAGGCGAAAAACGGTGCGCTCTACACGTACATGCGGTCGTCGGGGCGCTGGGAGTCGTCGACCGCTTCGACGCGGGCGTTGAGGTCGGCGTAGTAGTCGCGGACTTGTTTCGCGAACTGTTCGAGGGGATCCGTGTCGAGGTCGAGGTCGTAGACAGTGTCGAGGGCGTCGAGGAGGCGGAGGCTGGCGTCGACGTCGGGGACTTCGGCGTGAACGGGGGTGACGTAGGTGGCGGCGGCGAGGTCGGTGTCGATGGCGTGTTCGAGGATGCCGGCGTTGACGCCGTCGAGGAAGCCGGAGCCCATCGGTGGGATGTCGCGGTCGGTGAGGCGTTTGTCGTGGTAGTCGGGGGTGGCGATGTAGAAGGTGCGGTGGTCGTCGGGGCCGTGCGCGAGCGGGATGCCTGCGGGGACGGCGACCTCCTGCACGCCGTTCTCGGCGGTCCAGTCGGTGATGGCGGTGGTGAGGGCGTCGGCGGCGAACTGGGGTACGTAGAGCTCGCCGGTGAGGACGGTGATGTCGAGGTCGTCCCGGGAGAAGAACCGAGTGTGATGGCGGGGCTGTCCGTTCTCGAAGGGCGTGATGGAGGGCAGGGCGTCGACGGTGACGTGGCCGGTCTCCTCGAGGTCGAGTCGGTCGACGAGGTAGTCGACGGCGGTGAGGCCGGCGAGCCCGAAGCTGGAGAATCCGGCGACGAGGACGCCGCTGGGGTCGGCGTCGTGCGTGATGGAGAAGTCGGGGTCGTCGTGGGTGAGCGGGTCGGCGGCGAACCGGTTCGAGTCGGTCATACGTCCACGTATTCCGAGAGGGGCCTTAGGAATTGTCGCGGTGGGTAACGGTTTAGGGGGCCGGCGTCCTCCCTCCCGTATGGTCTTGGAGGGCGTGGTGTCGCTCGACTGGTGGGGGCGCGCGGAGTGGAACCTCCTGTCCGCAATCGTCGTCATCGTCGCCGGCTGGTACGCGGGAAAACTCCTCGTTCGCGTGCTCGGTCGACGAGTAGCACGGCGGTTTCAGCGCCCGAGCGTCACCCGCACCATTCTGCGGTCGCTCCGCGTCGGGTCGCTTCTCGTCGGCGCGTTCGCCGCGATGGGGTTTCTGGGACTGGAGCTGGCCGACCTGGTGCTCTCCGTTACGGTGTTCTCCGCGGTGCTCGGCCTCGTGCTCGCGCCGATCGTCGGGAGCGTCATCAACGGCGTGTTCGTGCTCGCCGACCAGCCGTACGAAATCGGCGACCTCGTGGAGATCACGGACACGGGCGAGCGGGGGTTCGTGGAGGACATCACGCTCCGCTACACGAAGGTGTTCACGCTCGACAACACGTTCCTCGTCGTGCCGAACGGAACGATGCGCGAACGGGACATCATCAACTACTCGGCGGAGGACGAGCGCACGCGGCTCTCGCTCACCGTCGGCGTGACGTACGAGGGGGATCTGGACGAAGCCCGCCACCTCATCGAGACGGCCGCCGCGGAGGTGGACGCGGTCATCTCGGGCGGCCCCGGCGTCCGCATCGGCAGCGCGCGTTATCCCGCGAAGCCGACGTGTTACATCGACGAGTACGGGGATAGCTCGGTGAACCTCACGCTCCGGTACTGGGCGCGCGAGCCGTACAAACTCCTCGCCGTCCGCTCCGCAGTGCAGGAGGAGATCTGGAACAAACTGGAGGCGACGGAGACGGTGGACATCGCGTACCCGCACCGGCATCTGGTGTTCGACGACACGAGCAGTCCGGACGTGGACGTCAGCGACCGGGAACGCTGATGAGTTCGCAGTCGAGCTCGCCGCGGAGGAAGGACTGGATGTCGGGCGTGCCGAACAGCCGGCGGAGGGTGCGCCGCCATCGCGGCATCTGCTTGTGGCCGATGACGACCACGTCCGCGCCCTCGTCCGCGACCTCGTCGAGGATGGCCTGTTCGACGAGGAAGCTCCGGCGGACGACGTATCGCGCGAACGGGAGCGATCCGAACGCGCGCTCGACGGCGTGCTTGAGCGCGGTTCGCGTGACCCGCCGGTCGTCCTGGTAGAGGTTCACGTGGAGGACGGTGAGGTCGGCGTCGCGCTCGCGGGCCTCCTCGATAGCCGCGGCGAGCGTTCCCTTCGAGTGTTCCGTGAGCGGGTAGCGAACCGGAACCACGACGAGTGTCATGAGAACGCGTACACTCGGGGTGCCTAAGCCTCCTTCGTCGGACGCCGACGCACCCGGCCCTCGACGGAGGGGTCGATACCGAACTCGCGGGCGTACGCGGCGAGCACCTCGTACTGGGTGTCGAGCGTTCCGATCCGGTGTTCGTTGTCGAGCAGCGGGAACTCGTGGTCGGTGTGGAAGAGGTAGTCGTTCGTCGCGACGGTGTAGGTCGCGTCGGGGTCGAGCGGTTCGCCACAGACAGTGACCTCTACGAGTTCTTGCTGAACCGTGTCCCACGTGAGTTCGACGCCGCTGACGTGCGAGTGCCACCAGTCCGCCTCGCCGAATCCGACGGTCGCGCCGTGAGACTGCTGGAGGACGGTTCGGAGTTCCTCGCCCGCGAGTTCGGCGACTGCGACGGGTTCGTCGAACGGGACGACGGAGACGAGGTCGCCGACGGTCACGTCGCCGTCGATGTCGGGGCCGGATCGGATACCGCCGCTGTTCTGCAACCCGACGTCGGCGTCGCCCGCCCACCGGTAGGCGTCCGCGACGAAGTTCCCGATGCGGCTCTCACCGCGGAACGTCGTCGCCTCGGAGCGCTCGATTGGGTCGCTGACGCGCGCGACGACTTCGTCCAGCGCGGCGTCGGACTCGCGCTCGCGGAGCGCGCCCGCGACAGTCTCGTTCACGCCGAACTCCGCGACGCGGTGCCGGGTGACGGCGGGGTCTCGTCCGAGTTCGACCTCGTAGACGACCTCGCCGTTCACGCCCGGCCGCGTGAGGAGCGTGCCCTCAATGCGCTCCTGGAGTTCCGTGTGGACGTGCCCGCCGAGCACCACGTCCACGTCCGTCTCGACGGCGAGTTCCTGGTCGCCGTTCCCGAGGTGGCTGAGCACCACGACGTACTCCGCGCCCGCCTCACGGAGTTCCGCCTCGGCCTCCCGCACCGCCTCGATTGGGTCTTCGAACGTCACCGCGCCTGCGTTCGGGTTGATGGAGGGCGTCTTCGGGTCGGTGACGCCGGTCACGCCGACGGTGGTGCCGGCGCGGTCGATGGTGAGCCACGGGACGACGCCCGCGTCCGCCGCGAACCGCTCGCCGTCCTCGCGGACGTTCGCGCTCACCCACGTCTGCGGGGACGCCGCGACCACCCGACGCGTCGCCTCGACGCCGTAGTCGAAGTCGTGGTTCCCGAACGTCTCCACGTCCGTCCCCGCCGCCTCGAAGAAGTCCACGGCCTGCATCCCCTCGGTCACGAGCGGCAGCACGCCCGGCGACGTGTTGTCGCCCGTCCCCGCGACCACGGTGTCGTCGCCGGCGAGTTCGCGGAGCGCGCCCGCGAGCCGCCCGATGCGCTCGGGGTCGTCGTGGGCGTTCTCCACGTCCGAATAGTGGAGGAAACGAAGACTCATTACGTAAGTCGAACGGGGAGACGAATATAGGCCTGTCGTCAGGAGTACTGTACATCAAATACGTGACGAACCCGCGGAGTCCGGCCGAAAGCTCTCACGGCGGCTTGTAAGTCGAAGAGGCGTTCGTCTCGCTTGCTGTCGAAACAGCAGTCTCGATCTCTTGCAGTTCCGGGAGTGTCCCGTCTCTATCAACCGTTGCAATGGTTCTCCCGTCAACTGCTACGCGAACAGTCGTGTAGTTTGCGGGGATCTTCGTCGTTCCGACCACAGTTGTTCCGACAGTGCAATCCGGTTCGGCACTACCAGATGTCTCGGGGGATGCCGACTGCGTGCGGAGGTTGATTACGTACTCGTCGTTCGGCATCGAATCGACGCTCCAGTTCAAGGACGTTTCCGTCCCATGCACGACAGTTACGTTGAATGAGACATCGTATCCGCGTTCGTCCGCGGTAGTGTACAGCCACCCATCGTATTCCGACGTGTTACCGAGACAATACTGTCCAGTAGAGCTTACGACCAATCCGTCCGACGGCGGCGACACGCTGTCCGCGGACGGAGCAGGCTGCGGAGCCACAAACGCACCAACGACACCCCCGACAACGAGGGCGGTGAGGACTGTGGCAATCAGCATTACGTTCCGTTTCATGGCGAGCTAGCTAGAGCCAGCCCCCACAGTTGGCTGCCCCAGAATCAATGTATGTTCCATATATTTCAGTCGTTCCGTCAGCATACTCAAACGTATACATTGAATCCTGGGTGATGGAATTAAAACAATTTCCGTCCCCGGCATCGAACACCATCGCTCCTTTGTTATAAGATAGCGTCGGTGTCGAAGACGAGAAACTATCGGATATCGTTGCTTTGCCTGATTCTTCAGTCAGAACATACTGAATACCGCTCGGAACCCCAATACGGAGAGAACTAACATTTTCTGTTCGCACTTCGACGGTAGTTTCTATAGTAATCGTATCTACTTGCACAGGGTCAGAAACCCAGTATGCGTCCCCGTACCAGCTTGCTTGTGCAATCCCAGATGGTTTAGCAATCGTGCCATCGAGGTTAGCTGTGAATTCGGAGGTGCAAAGATGTTCATATCCTTGGTAAAACCCACTGGCGCGGTCGCTTCCCGAATACGTCGTTTCTGCCGTAGACAGGCCTCCACTAGAGTCACCGTGTAGGAGGCTGTTACATTTATTTCGGAGAAATTGGGCGTCTTTTTTCGTTTTAGCACCATGGAAAACGTAACTATACGGGCCAACCCTGACTATTTTTCCATGGCTGTCGGAATAAATAGTACGCTTCTCAAACGCATTTGACCCATCGCTATTTTTCTTATCCGTTGCGACCACGGTCTGTGTTGATGCTGCAAGAGTGATCGCACCGGCTCCGATCTTCTGAGTCAGGTTTCTCCGATTCATGTCCTCAATTCAATTGATTATACTACACATATCTTTTCATTAACTTCGTATATAGATATAGGAGGTAAGCAGAAGGATGAAGCCTCCGCTGACTGAAAACACAGTATGACCGAGCGTGTCATTACGAACGAAGACGACGAGACGCTCTACGTCGCCGAGGACGAGGGCGAACGCGGCGAGAAAGCGCCCTTCCTCGCCGTCTACCGCGACCGCGACCGAACGCGAAAGTACGGGTGGTACTGCCTCAACTGCGAAACGCTCGACAACGCCATGGACTCCATGGGCCGCATCCAGTGCAACGAGTGCGGCAACCTCCGCAAACCCGACGAATGGGACGCGGCGCACGAATAACTCTCCGAGTTATTCGCGTTCCTGGCTCCCCCTCGTTCGACTCACGGCTGCGCCGTTCGTCCGTTCGGCGGCCTCCGGCCGCCTGTTCGCTCGTTCACGGGAACGCGGCGCGCGAATACCGTCTCGCGGTAGCGGTGGCGGTCTTTTTCCCTCCAGGTTTTTCGAGACGAGGCGCAGAGCGCCTCGTCTCCAAAAAGGTGGGGCGGCAAAGCTTATCACACCCGCCCCTGTAGAGTGTGGTAGATGGTGTCACACATCGGCCCACCGTCTGAGGAAGCCAAGTCGATCTTCGCCGACCTCGGGTACAGCGTCGCGGGCGACGGCGCGACGTTCACGGCGGCCCGGGATTGGAAGGAGGTCGAGGTGCTCGCAGTCACGGACGACGTAGACACGCCGTCGGGCGACCGGATGCGTTGTTTCGTGACGTGGAAAGACTACGTTCCGGACCTCGGAGACCTGCTCGACCGAGCCGCGCCCGACTACGAGTATGCGGTCATCGGGGTTGAGGAGGACGGCGAGTACGAGGTCGCGCGAACGCCCTCAGAGTGACTGGCGGGCCGCGTCGAGGCCGGCGGCGGCGTCGACGTCCGCGCCGAGGCTGTCGAGGGCGTCGGCGAGCGCGGTGAGGAGGAACGCGACGTTCTTCTCGCGGGCGCCGTGTCCCATGCAGCCGATTCTGAAGATAGCACCAGAGAGGTCGCCGAGCCCGCCGGCGATTTCGAGGTCGTAGTGCTCGCGGAGGAAGTCGATGACGCCAGTGTCGGTGACGCCGTCGGGGACGCGCACGGCGTTCAGGCTGGGGAGCCAGTAGTCGTCCGCGGCGTTCATTTCGAGCCCCATCGCTTCGACGCCGGATTTGAGCGCGCCGGCGACGCGGCGGTGGCGCGCCCAGCGCTCCTCGATCCCCTCCTCGGCGACGAGGCGGAGGGCCTCGCGGAGCGCGTACACGTTCGTGACGGGCGCGGTGTGGTGGTAGGCGCGCTCGTCGCCCCAGTACCCCTCCAGCAGGGAGAGGTCGAGGTACCACGAGCGCGATGGCTGGTCGCGGGAGAGGACTTTGTCCATCGCGTCGTCGTTGAGGGTGAGCGGGCTCGCGCCGGGCGGACACGACAGGCACTTCTGGGGGCCGGCGTACGCGGCGTCGATGTCCCAGTCGTCCACGCGGAGTTCGACGCCGCCGAGCGAGGTGACCGTGTCGGCGACGACGAGCGCGTCGTGGCTGTGCGCGATGCTGGTGAGTTCCGACACCGCGGGCTGTCGGACGCCCGTGGAGGTTTCGGCGTGCACGAACCCGAACACGTCGGGCTGGTGGGCGTCGAACGCGTCCTGCACGTCCGCGGGGTCGAGCGGTTCGCCCCACGGCGCGTCCACGTGCACGACCTCGCCGCCCGCGCGCCGCGCCATCTCCGCCATCCGCCCGCCGAAGTAGCCGTTCGTCGGGACGAGCACCGTCTCCCCGGGTTCGACGAGGTTGCCGATAGCGGCCTCCATCGCGGCGCTCCCCGTGCCGGAGACCGGGAGCGTCCACTCGTTCTCGGTGCGAAAGGCGTACCGGAGGAGGTCTTGGGTCTCGTCCATGATGTCGACGAACGCGGGGTCGAGGTGGCCGACGAGCGGCGTGCTCATCGCTCGCAGCACGCGCGGGTGGACGGGACTCGGACCCGGCCCCATCAGGGTGCGGTCGGGGGGCGTGAGTTCATCGACCTCGGGTGGGTTCTGCATACGTCCGCGTACCGACACCGCGTCCAAAAGCGTTCACGTTCCGGCGACAGCATCGCCGCGTCAGCACGGCCGTCACTTCGTCGTCGCGGCGAGCGCGCGGTCGACGCGATCGGCGACGGAGTCCGCACCCCCGGCGTCGCGGTCGAGGCCGACGGCGAACCCCCGGGTCTCTGAGACGGTGTAGTTGATCTCCACGCCCTCCGCGAAGAACCGGGCGGTGCACTCGAAGTCGCCGTGCACGGGCCGGAAGAGGTCGCGGAGATACGTGCTCTGTAACGCCTCCATCCGCGTCTCCTCCGCGATTCGTTCCATTCGGTCGTCGGCGTAGCCGGATTCCACGTCGTCGCGGACGTAGAGGTCTTCGTAGCCGTCCGCGTCGTAGCGCGTCACCGACCGGAGCGCGTCACCGAACTCTCGACGCAAGCGGTCGACGGCTCTGTCAGCGTCCCTCATGTACGGTTCACTGTGTAGCCGTTCTACGACCCGCCACCTTAGCGCCTTGGTATCGAATCGAGCGTTTTCCGCGGGCGGCGGCCGCGGCGGCCGCTGCGTTTTACCCGTCCGTCCCCGCAACGCCCCGTATGGGCATCATCGAGCAGACCGTCTCCGAGTTCGTCGATGGCGTCGTCGGCGCGCTCCCGAAAGTCGCGTCGGCCGTCGTCTTCCTCGCGCTCGCCGTCGTGTTCGTGCGACTCGTCGGGTACGTCGTGAAGGCGTTCCTCCGTCGCGTGTTCGACGACCAGCCGCTGTACGTCACGTTCTGTTGGACCGTCATCGCGGTGTTTCTCTGGTTCGGCGTCATTCTGGGCTTCCTCGCCATCATCGGCCTGAACGACATCGCGGCCGCGCTCGGCACCGCCTCGGGATTCTTCGCGCTCGGCGTGTCGTACGCGCTCTCCGGGATGATAGCGGACGCAGTGGCGGGCATCTACCTCCTGCGCGACCCCGACTTCAACCCCGGCGACACCGTCACCGCCGGCGACACCACCGGCACCGTAGAGGAGATCGAACTCCGGAAGACCCGGATCAGCGTGGACGGCGACACCGTCGTGCGCGCGAACGCCGAAATCGAGAAGAAGTGGACGAAACGCGCGAGCGAGAACGACGCCGAGTAGATTACTGGGGGCGGCATCCTTATTCCGCTGGGAGAAGAAGGGAGCAGTATGAGCACGACTGCCGAGTCCGGCGGCGACGGCGCGCCGGTCACGGTCACCGAGGACGCGGCCTCTCAGGCCATCGATCTCCTGGAGAGCGAAGGCCTCGACACGGACATCGCGGGTCTCCGCCTGTTCGTCCAGCAGGGTGGCTGCGCGGGCCTCTCCTACGGGATGCGGTTCGACGACGAGCCCGAGGGCGACGACACCATCACCGAACACCACGGCCTCCGCGTGTTCGTCGACCCGAGCAGCCTGAAATACATCGAGGGAAGCGAACTCGACTACGAGAGCGGCCTGCAGGCCGCCGGCTTCCACGTCGAGAATCCGAACGTGGAAGCCGAATGCGGCTGCGGCGAGTCCTTCCGGACTTAGTCGAGGGCGAACGCGACCTCGACTTCCGCCTGGTACTCCCTGTTCTCGACGCTCGCGACCTCGACGCCTTGTTCGACGACTTCGACCCAGGAGACGTTGTTCAGTGTTTCCTCGGCTCGGTCGATTGCGTCGTCCACTGCGGCTTCGAAGCTGTCCTCGCTCCGCCCGATGAGGGTGATCTTCTTGTACACCATGCGTGCGTATTGATGACAGCGACCGTTAAAACTACTCGCCACTGACGAAGCGTTCGCGGATCGCCGACGCCACGTCCGCGAGGTACGCCGTCCCCCAGGTGGCCACGATGACGCCGCCGAGCGTGTTGTACACGAGGTCTTTGATCGTGTCCGCGAGGCCGTACTGGGTGAGCACGGATCCGCTCTGGCCGAGCGCGTTTCCGACCTGGGTGAGCGCGAACTCCATGACTTCCCAGAGCACGCCGAACGCGAGGACGACGAGGAGGATGAGCGCGAACGAGAACCGCGGCGGGAACTCGATGTCGTCGCTGTGTTCGTCGACCGCGCGCGTGAACGCGTAGCCCGCGCCGGCGACAAGCGAGGAGGAGAGCGCGTGCGTGACGTGATCCCACCACGCGACGTTCCGGTAGGGGCCGAGCGTGCCGACCGCGTGGAGGAACGCAGCGAGCGTCATCCAGAGGACGAGTCCGGAGTCCATCGGGAGGTTGTAGTCGCGCTCCAGGAGCGCGGGGACGTACGTCACGCCGAGCGCGACCGCGCCGTTCACGACGATACCGGGGTTTCCCCGGTCGACGCCGACGAAGACGATACCGACGAGCGAGAGTTGCATCGCGCGGGTGACGCGGCGCTGGGTTCGCTCGCTCACGCCGAGGGCGTCCCGGAGCTTCATTCTCCGGGCTCCTCGATGTCGAGCGTTTCTTCGACTCCCTCGGGTAGGCGGAGGCGAGCGTTCGCGCGCCGGCGGAAGTACCGCTCGAAGACGACGCCGGCGAGGACTCCGACGACGGTGGCGGCGACGAAGTCCCACATCAGGGCGTCGAGGGCGGCCTGTTCGACCGCGGGCGGGACGGAGAGCGCGGTCGGCCCGGTGAAGGTGGTGCCGACGAACACGTCAGATAGCCAGAGGAGCGTGTCGAGGGCGCCGCCGTCCGCGACCTGTTCGGGTATTTCGGGGGATTCGGGGTAGAGGAAGTGCGTGCCGAAGAACACGTCGGAGAGCCACTGGCCGACGGCGAGCACGCCCGCAGTGGCGAGTGTCGACAGCACGACAAACATGACCGCGAACCACTCCGTCATCCGGACGGCGGTGAACACGTCGAGTTCGACGGCGACGACGAGCGCGAGCGCCGCGACGGAGAGGTAGGTGGCGACGTCCACGACGAACGGCGTGTAGAGGAGGGCGCGGGCGAGGTCGGGGAGGAGCGCGAGCGCGAGCACCTCCCACGGCAGCATCACCCGCGGATTCCGGTAGGCGAGCGGCGGAACGACGGCGAGCGTGGCGGCGACGAGCGTGAATCCGACCCACACCCAGTCCCGGTCGAGCGCGCTCTCGACGGCGACGAGCGCGACGAACGCGACCAGTATCCAGGCGAGCGCGGCGTTCAGCCGCCGGTCTTCGAGGAGCGACTCCAGTTGTCCCGACTCACTCATCACGCGTGCTTGGAGGGCGCCGGTTACCAAACTTTGGGGATCACGCGGCGACGTACGCGACGGCGTACGCGAGTCCGGCGACTGTGATGGCGGCGAGGCCGGTGATGGTGGCAGTCGAGAGCGGCGGGAGGCGGCGCTTCCAGTCGGGGACGACGCCGACGAATCCGACGGCGAGCACGCTGAACACGAACTGGTAGGACGTGTCGAGGGTCGGCGGCGCGATGACGAACGCGGCGAGCGCGTACGCCGCGCCGCCCGCGGCGCGGACGTTCAGGTGCCGCCACGGCGAGCGCTCGGTGAGGTGGAGGTAGGTGAGGACGCCGAGCCAGATGGCGGCGAGTTCGACGCCGAACGCGCCGAGCAGGTGGAGCGTCGGATCGGCGGCGAGCGCGAGCCGGCCGTCGAAGACGACGCCGGAGAGCGGGTAGAGGAACTGCGGGGCCTCCCCCGTGAACAGGTCGCCGAACGGATGCGAGACGAGTCCGGCGAGCGCGACCGCCGCGACCTCGCGGGGGGCGAGCGCGAGGCGGCGCGCGGCGAGCACGGCGACGAGCGCGCCCGCGGCGACGTACACGGCCATGACGAACGCGCCGAGCGCGCCGCTCGCGACGGCGGCGACGCCGACGAGCGCGAGCAGGACGGGCGCGGCGACCAGTCGCGTCCGGGAGTCGTGCGCGGCGAGCGCGAACCCGAGCGCAGCGGGGACGGCGACGACGACCGAGTGCGTCATCGCGCGGTGGACGACAGTGGACGCGCTCCAGAAGGCGTTCGCGGCGGCGAACGCGCTCGCCGAGTCGAGGCCGAGCAGGCCGGCGGGCGCGTACACCATGTCGACGTCGGGGACGGCGGCGAACGCGCCCGCGGCGACGCCGAGCGCGAGCGCCTCCGGTCGCGAGCGCCCGAGGCGGAGCGCCGCGAGGGCGACCAGCGCGAACGCGAGCGTCTCGTGGCCGACGAACATGACTAGCGAGAGTGGGTTCAGAAATATAAGTTCGCCGTCGCCCCGGGGCGTAGTGTCACTCCTCGTCCCGGAAGCGGGCGTCGACGCTCGCGGCGTGGCCGTCGAGGCCTTCGGCGTTCGCGAGCGTCGTCACGGTGTCCCGGATGTCGCCGAGCGAGTCGCGGTCGAGGCGCTGGACGGTGGTCGCGCGGAGGAACGTGTCCACGCTGAGGCCGCCGGTGACCTTCGCCCTGCCGTTCGTCGGGAGGACGTGGTTCGTGCCGGTGGCGTAGTCGCCCGCCGCGACGGGCGTGTACGGGCCGAGGAAGACGCTTCCCGCATTACTGATGCGGTCGAGGATGTGCTCGTCCTCGTCGGCCTGAATCGAGAGGTGCTCCGCGGCGTACTCCTCCGCGAACAGCACGGCCTCGCTCTGCGAGCGCGCGACGAACACGCCGCTCGCGTCCCCGTCGAGGCAGTCCTCGATGATGTCTGCGCGCTCGCGCTCGCCGAGTCGGGCGTCGATGGCCTCGCAGACGGCGTCTGCGGTGGCCTCGTCGTCGGTCACGACGACGACGGACGCGTTCGGGTCGTGTTCCGCCTGCGCGAGCGCGTCCGCCGCGACCAGTTCGGGGTCGGCGGTGTCGTCCGCGAGAACCAGGACTTCGCTCGGGCCCGCGAGGAAGTCGATTTCCACGTCCCCGCGAACCTCGGCCTTCGCCGCGGTCACCCACTTGTTCCCGGGGCCGACGACCAACTGGACGGAGTTGACGGTCTCCGTGCCGTACGCGAGCGCGCCGACGGCCTGCGCGCCGCCGACCGCGTACACGGTGTCCGCGCCCGCCGCGTGAATCGCCGCGAGCGTCACCGGGTTCATCTCGTCCGCGGGCGGCGTCGCCACCGCCACCTGCTCCACGCCCGCCACCTTCGCCGGCACGACGCCCATAATCGCCGACGACGGGTAGGCCGCCGCGCCGCCGGGCACGTAGACGCCCGCGCGCTCGATGGGCCGGAACCGCCGGCCGAGTTCGCGGCCGTCGAACGCCTCGCGCCAGTCCTCGGGAACCTGGGCCTCGTGGAACTCGCGGACGTTCTCGACGGCGTCGTCGATGGCCTGCCGGGTGTCGTCGTCGAGGTCGTCGTACGCGCGCTCGGCCGCGTCGGTCACGTCGAGGTTCCCCACGTCGGTGTCGTCGAACTCGCGCGCGAACTCGCGGAGCGCCGCGTCGCCCTCCGCGCGAACCCGCGAGAGGATGTCGCGGACGTCCCCGCGGACCGCCTCCACGCCCGCGTCGCGTTCGAAGAGCGCGCGGCGTCGCTCGGGGCCGAGGTCCGCGACGCGCTCCGGGTCGAGAGTCATACCTGAATCGAGGGCCGCGAGACGTGAAAACCGTTCGCCTCACCGCCGACTGTCCGGACGAACCGCTACCGCACAGAAGTATGTCGCCCGCGACACTACCGGACGAGTTTCTACTAGTCGGGTGAGTGGAAGTGAAATACACTGTCTGAGGGGGATCACGCGTTCCGGTCGACCCACGCACAGAAGGAATCGAAGTTCTCGGCACCGGCGCTCTCGGCAATATCCCGTACGGTCCCCGTTCGGAGTTCGTCGTGGAGCGGAACGGTGACCTGCCGCCGGTCGTCCTCGTTCGTCGGGTGTTCGTAGTAGAGTTGCGCGTGGTCGCCCGCCGTCCGCCGCCACTCGAAGCCGCCGACGTTGACGAGCACTTTCACGACCGCCATCCCGGAGAACGTTCGCCTCTCCATCAATCGAGCACGTCCGGGGGTTCTTCGTCACCCGTCGTGTTGTCGGCCGGATCAATCCCGAGCTCACGGAGTTCCTCGTCGGTCGGCTCCCGTCCGGTTTCTCCTTCGTGGAGTTCAACCGCCTCGTCGAGGTTCGCCAGCGCGGCGTCGCGGGACTCACCTTGCGTCGTGACACCGGTTTCGATGTCCTTTGCGACCCACCAGCCGTCCTCGCGCCACAGACGGATCTCGTCGGTGTGCTCCGTTCCGTCTCTGGTCGAACTGGCCATACTATCGATAGCGCGACCTGCCGAATAAGGGTTTGGCTGGTACTGAACGGTCGTAATGTACGCCCGCAACACTAACGGCCGGCGTCATCCCGAGGCGGCGTGCCGCGTCAGCCGGGAAACCCTCGTGGCGGGCGAGCGGTGGGACGCTACCCCCGGAGCCGTACTCGCCGGCTCCGAAACCGTTCCGCGGTCGCTTGCGCGACGTCTGTCGTGCGCGCCGGGGTTCTCCAGTCGTCATCGCACCCTGGTAGGCTGGCTCGGGTGGGGACAAACGGCGCGCACGAAGCAGTAGGGAGCGTGTGGCTAAGAGGGCTACGCCTTCGCCTCTTCGAGGAGCGCGTACACCTGTTCGCGGGTCTCGCAGACGCCGCAGACGCACTCGGCGCGGCCCGCCTCCACGAGTTCGTCCATCGCGGTGGCGGCGTCCGACTCGGAGATGCGGGCTTCAGCCGCTATCTCGCTGGGGGAGAGGGGGCCGCGGTTCGCGAGCACCACGCGGGCGAGTTTCGCGTGACAGGACAGGCTCGCATCGTCGCTCATACGCCGACGTTGCCGACGCCCGCCAAAAACCCTTGGCAAACCGGCGAACGCGGACGCGACGCCGCGACAGAAACGGATTAGGCGGTCGCAGGTGGAAACCGGAACGTGACCGACCCCACGATAGCGGTGTTGCGCGCGGACATCCACGGCCTGTCGTCGCGCGAGTACGCGGACGCCCTCAAAGAGCGGCTTCCCAACCACGAAATCCGGTACGCGGCGACACCGCAAGCGGAACGCGAGTACGTCGCGGACGCCGAGATAGTGACGGGGACTGGTATCGACACGGATCTCTTGGACGCCGCGGGCGACATCGAGTTGTTCGCGTGCGCGTACGCCGGCTACAACCACCTGCCGATGGACGCCCTGCGCGAGCGCGGCGTCGCGGTGACGAACGGAGCGGGCATCCACGCGCCCGGTATCGCCGAGCAAGTCCTGGGGTACGTGTTGACGTTCGCGCGGAACCTCCAGCAGGGCGTCCGGCAGTCGGAGCGCGGCGAGTGGCGTCACTACAAGGCCCACGGCGAACTCACCGACGCGACCGTCACCATCGTCGGCTTGGGGGCCATCGGAACGGCGGTCGAGCAGCGGCTCCGGGGGTTCGGCGCGCACACCATCGGCGTCCGGTACACGCCCGAGAAGGGCGGGCCGACGGACGAGATCGTGGGGTTCGACCCCGCGGACGTGCACGACGCGTTCGCGCGCAGCGACTACGTCGTGCTCGCGTGCCCGCTCACCGAGACCACGCAGGGCCTCGTGGACGCGGCGGCG
Source organism: Salarchaeum sp. JOR-1 (assembly GCF_007833275.1). Classification (GTDB taxonomy): domain Archaea; phylum Halobacteriota; class Halobacteria; order Halobacteriales; family Halobacteriaceae; genus Salarchaeum. The sequence goes on from NZ_CP042241.1 coordinate 2,217,203, forward strand.
TTCGAGACGCTCGCACCCGAGTCGGTGCTCGTGAACGTCGCGCGCGGCGGCGTCGTGGAGACGGACGCGCTCGTCGACGCGCTCCGCCGCGACGCCATCCGGGGGGCGGCGCTCGACGTGACCGACCCCGAACCGCTCCCGCCGAACCACGTGCTGTGGACGCTCGACAACTGTCTCGTCACGCCGCACAACGCCGGGCACACCCCGAAGCACTGGACGCGGCTCGCGGACATCCTCGAAGAGAACGTGAAGCGCCTCGAGGCCGGTGAGGAGCTGGAGAACCGCGTCGATTAGAGCCAGCCGTCGCGCGCGAGGAGTTCGCCGTTCAGGACGCTCGCACCCGCCGCGCCGCGGATGGTGTTGTGGGCGAGCGTGTTGTACTGAACCCCGCTCTCCGTCTGCTGGATGCCGCCCGCCGCCACCGCCATCCCGTCGCCGAGCATGCGGTCGAGGCGGGGCTGCGGGCGATCCGGCTCTTCGAACACGTGGATCAGGGGGTCGGGGGCGCTCGGGAGATCCTGCGTCTCCGCCTCGGCGAACGCCTCGGCGACTTCCGCCACGGCGGGGTCGTCGTCGAGTTCCGCCCAGACGTTCTCCAGGTGACCGTCCAGCGTCGGCACGCGGTTGCAGGACGCCGAGACGTCCACGTCGTGCCAGTCGACTTCGGTTCCCGTGAACTCCCCGAGGAGCTTCCGGGACTCGGACTCCATCTTCGCCTCCTCGCCGCCGATATGCGGGAGGACGTTGTCGAGGATTTCCATCGACGTGACGCCCGAGTACCCCGCGCCCGACACCGCCTGTAGAGTCGCGACGTGCACCGTGTCGAGGCCGAACGCGTCCAGTGCCGCGAGCGTCGGCACCATCGTGATGGTCGAGCAGTTCGGGTTCTTCACGAGCGCGCCGTCCCACCCGCGCTCGTCGCGCTGCACCTCGATGAGGTCGAGGTGGTCGGCGTTCACTTCGGGAATGACGAGCGGCACGTCGTCCGCGGTGCGCTCGTTCGAGGAGTTCGACGAGACGACGTAGCCAGCCTCACAGAAGCCGTGTTCGACGCGTTCCGCGACCGACGACGGGAGCGAGGAGAACAGGAGGTCGACGTCGTCCGGAATCGCGTCCGGGTCGGTTTCGCGGACTTCGAGGCTCGCCACGTCCTCCGGAATCGGCGTGTCCACTCGCCACTTCGCCGCGTCACGGTAGGACTTGCCCGCCGACTCGGGGCTCGCGGTGACGGTCGTCAGCTCGAACTGGTCGTGTTCGGAGAGCAGCTGGATGAATCGCTGTCCGACGGCTCCAGTCGCTCCGAGTACGCCTACGGTTACCATACCCGCCTCTAGTCGGGAAGAACTTCAAAGCGCTTCGGTTGCGGGGAAAACTACTGTCGCTTGTGCGTGATGTAGCCCGCGATGCGGTTGCGGACTTCCTTCGACTCGATGTTCGTCAGTTCCACGACGGCGTCCTTGTTGTGCTCGAAGTCCTCGCGGCTGAACGCGTCGGGGTATCGCTCCATGAGGATGTTCCCCGTCTTCTTGACGTAGTCGGGCTTGATGGCCATATCGGGGGTTTGTTCCGCCGAGCGTTAAAAGGATTCGTTCTCGTACGCGCTGTACTCGGCGACGAGCGCCATCGCCTCGCGCTCCCGCTCGCCCCCGCAGCGCGCGACCACGTCGGCGAAGTAGTCGAGTCGCTCCCGGAGCGCGGCCTCCTCGTAGGCCGGTACGTCCAGCCGCGACGCCGCCACCGTCGCCTCCACGACCGCGTAGTACCCGCGGTTCGTCGCCGCGACCGACTCCCGGAGGACGTCCGTTTCCACGGGCCGCAGCGCCCACTCCACCCACTCCGTCCCCCCGGACTCACCTGACGCCAGGCGCTCGACCGTGACGCGCGCCCACGCGTCCGCCGCGTCCAGGACGGGGGCGTCGGTCTCGTGAATCGAGAGCGCCGCCTCCACGAACAGCACCGGGTCGGTCGTGAACTGCACGTACCCCTCGCCGCGGCGTTCGAAGTTCCCGCGCGTCCGCGTCCGCCCCCACGTCGTCGCCGTCGCCGGGGACTCGGCGCTCGCGCGGCCATCGCTCGCACCGTCTTCGTCGCTTCGCGGCGCATGCACGCCGAGCGCCGCGGCGTTCCACATCTCGTTCGGCCCACGGGTCGTCACGACGGTCTCGGTGACCCCGCGGAGGCTGACGGGCCACTCGGTCATACCGACACCCCGCGTTCGAGCGCGACGAACAGCGCGGCGCTCGTGACGTCCGCGGTCGTTCCGGGGTTGATTTCGCGCTCCACGAGGTCGTCCGCGAACGCCGCCACGTCGGCGTCCGGCGCGTCAAGCAGTTCGCTCGCGCGCGCCGACACCTCGCGTGCGACCCCGGGGCCGTGCTGGCCGGCGACGAGCGAGTCCGGTTCGTCCGCGAGCAAGAAGAGGAAGGCGTCCGCCGCCCGATCGAGTATCGACCCCGTGCCGGCCTCGATGCGGTCGGCGGCGGCGAACGTCCGCCGGAAGCCCGTTGTCCACTCGGCGGCGTTCCCGTCCGCGGGCGCGCTCGCCGCCATCACGTCGTAGAGCGTGAGGTCGCGGGCTTCGAGTTCGGGGACGGCGTCGCTCCCGCGGCGCACGTCGAGCGCGTCCGCGTCCTCGGGGAGGTCGGGGACGGAGACGTCGACGTGGTCGAACGCGCGGTAGAATCCCGCCGCGTCCGCGACCGTCGTGTGTTCGACGACGTGCGTGACCGACTCGGGCGTGAGGCCGCGCTCCGCGGCGGCGCGGACGAGCGGGACGAGGAGGAGCAGGCAGCCGAACTGGGTGTTCCCGCCCGACTGCTCGCTCATCCCCGCGACCGCGCGCTCGAACGCCTCGCCCACGGGCGCGCCGGACGCGGCGTCGGCGAGGCCGGGTCGCGCGCCGACCGCGCCCGCGAGGAAGTGCTCGAAGCGCAAGTCGGAGAGGTCACGGTGGCGGTCGACGTTCCCGGGTTTCGGCGTGCCCGCGACCTCCAGGAGGAGCGCGAGTTCGGCGTTCGCGGCGTGGCTACGCATCGAACCACTCCCGGACGGCGTCGTTCACGCGCGCGAGGACGCGCGGATCGTCGCTCGGCCGCCCCACGGACACCGCGTCCGCGCCGTAGTCGAGGTACTCCCGAACGGTCTCGCGGTCGCGCACGCCGTTGTTCGCCACGAGGAACCCGTCGAACGACGCCCGTACGTCCCGAATCACGGACTCGGAGTCCATCGCGTCGACGTGCAGGCAGTCCGCGCCCGCCGCGTCGAGTCGGGCGGCGAGTGCGGGCAGGTCGACGCCCTCGACCTCGGCACGCACCTTCACCGAAACTGTCGCGCCCTCGTCGCTCGCGGCGGCGACCTGTTCGGCGAGGCGGGCGGCGTTCCGGAGGAGGGACTCGCCCGCGCCGGCGGCGCACATCTCCGACTGGCGGCAGTGCGCGTTCACTTCGAGGACGGCGTCGCGGGCGGCGCACTCGCGGGCGGCCGCACGGAGCGGGGTGAGCGTCGTCGTCCGGACGTTGAACCCGCCCCGAACGGGGGCGTCCGCGACGCGGTCGAGTTCGCTCGCGAGGAAGTCGATCGGGTCGTCGGGGAGGAACTCAGTCCTGTCGCGGTCGGCGACCATCTCGCGGGCCGCCGTGCGGGTCGCGTCGTCCAGCGCGAGGCCGCCGAGGAACGCGAGGCCCGCGTACTCGCTCGCGGCGCGCGCCCACGCGGCGTCCGCCGCGCCGCTCAGGCTCGCGAGCGCGACCCGTGGCTCGAACACTACGCCACCTCCAGCGCGTCCCCGACGGCGTCCGCGACCCGGCGGGCGTCCGCGTCGTCGTCCATCCGCGTGTCCGTCCGCACCGTCGGCCGCGCCAGATCCGTGTCGTCCGCGGTGTCGAGCACGAACGCGTCCGCGAAGTCGTAGGCGTCCGCGACGCCGCGCGTGCTCGCCTCGTACCCCTCGGCCTCCATGAGTTCGGCCGCCGGGCCGCTGAACACCTCGTCCTCGACGAACGGCGACACCGCCACCACCGTCGACTCCCGGAGCGCGTCGCGAAGGCCGTCCAGCGCCAGCATCGGCCCGATGCTCGTAATCGGGTTCGACGGCCCGACCACCACCGGCCCCTCCCGCACCGCCGCGAGCGCCGCGTCGCCCGCCTCGGCGTCCGCCGCGCCCCGGAACTCCACCGACTCCACCGTTGGGGCGGCGCGCTCCGCAACCCAGTACTCCTGGAAGTGGAGTTCGCGCTCGGGCGTGTGAACGATGCTCGCCACCGGGTCGTCGCTCATCGGCACCACGTCCTCGTCGACGCCGAACGCGTCCGCGAGCGTCCGCGTCACCTCAGTAAGGGAGCGACCTTCGTCGAGGAGGCTCGTCCGGAGCACGTGCACCGCCCTGTCCCGGTCGCCGAGTTCCATGAACTCCCACGCGCCCGAGAAGCGCCGCCAGCGCGCGATACGTCGGCCCGCGGTCTGCTTCTCGTCGGGGAGGTAGCGGGGTTCGGCGTCGATGCCGGCCTCCGCGGCGAGGCGCGTCAGTTCGTCGTGGGTCGCCGTCGTGTCGCCCTCGATTCCCCACCAGGTCTCGCGGTCGAGCACGCCGCCGCCGTCGAACAACACGGTGTCGATGTCAGGCGAGACGAAGAGGCCGCCGAGTTCCACGTCGTCGCCCGTGTTCCCCACGACCGCGTGCGGGCCGTCGAACACCCTGCGCGCGCCGGCGAGGAGTTTCGGCGTCCCCGTGCCGCCGGCGAGAAACGTCACCATACACGGGCCTGTGGCCGCCGCGCGCTAAACGCTTGCGCCGCCGGCCGTCCTGTCCGGTCGTTTTTACGTGATGCCGGCGAATCCGGGAGTATGCACACGGTGAAGGACAGCGTCCACGACCACATCGAGGTCGAGGGCGTCGCCGCCGCCCTCCTCGACACGCCGCCCGTCCAGCGACTGCGCCGCGTCAAGCAACTCGGCACCGTCTCCCTCGTCTACCCCTCCGCGAACCACACGCGCTTCGAGCACAGCCTCGGCGTCTACCACCTCGCGTCCGAGGCGCTCACCCACCTCGGCATCGACGGCCCGCGCGCCGAACGCGTGCGCGCCGCCGCCATCCTCCACGACATCGGCCACGGCCCCTACAGCCACAACGTCGAAGACCTCATCCACCGCCGCACCGGCAAGTACCACGACGACGTCGCCGGCCTCGTCGAAACTGAGCCCATCGCGGGCGTGCTCGACGACTACGGCCTCGACCCCGCGCGGGTGACCGCGCTCGTCACCGGCGAGGACGAGCTCGGCCAGCTCGTCGCGGGCGAACTCGACGTCGACCGCATGGACTACCTCGTCCGGGACGCCCATCATACGGGCGTCCCCTACGGCACTATCGACACCGGCCGCCTCGTCCGCGAGTTGACGTTCATCGACGGCCGCCTCGTCCTCGGGGAGGGGAACGTCCAGACCGCGGAGTCGCTCCTGCTCGCCCGCGCGCTGATGAACCCGACCGTGTACAGCCACCACGTCGCCCGCATCTCCAAGGCGATGCTGCGCCGGGCGAGCGAACGCCTCCTCGAATCCGGCGACGTGACCGGCGAACGGCTGCGGCGGATGGACGACTACGAACTCCTCGTCCGCCTCCGCGGACACGACGCGTCGCGCGCGCTCGCCGACCGCCTCGCCGACCGCGACCTCTACAAGCGCGCCGTCTGGGCCGAACTGGGCGACGTGGCCGACGACGTGTTCGACCCGGAGGAACCGCTGTTCGACCCCGACCACGAGACCGTGCGCGCGTTCGAGGACGACATCGCCGCGGACGCCGGCGTCGACCGCGAGCACGTGATTCTTGACGTGCAGGGCCAGCCGTCGATGCGGGAGTCCACGACGGGCGTGCTCGTGAACGGCGACGTTCGGCGGCTGGACGAGCAGTCCACGCTCGTTCGCGCGCTCCAGATGGCCCAGCGCGAGCAGTGGCGGCTCGGCGTGTACGCGCCCGACAGCCTCACTGAGCCCGTGGGGCGTGCGGCGGAACGCGTGCTCGGCCTCGACGTGGACGGCGCGCTCGTGAGCGAGACCACGACGGGCGAGTACGCGAGCCTCGACGACTACAAGGGATAAGGCGACGGCGGCCCGACACCGCGTATGGAACTCGAAGGAACCATCCTCGCCGGCCCGACGTTCGACGCAGTCGAGGGCCGCGTCGTGGTCGAGGACGGCGAAATCGCGGCGGTCGAAGCGTGCGAGACGGATTCTGACGACATCGTGCTGCCGGCGTTCGTGAACGCGCACACCCACATCGGGGACTCCATCGCGAAGGAGGCCGGGCGCGGGCTGACGCTGGAGGAACTGGTCGCGCCGCCGGACGGCCTCAAGCACCGACTGCTCCGGGAGGCGTCCCGCTCGGAGCTGGTGGCGGCGATGGGGCGCTCGATGTCGTTCATGGAGGCGACGGGAACCTCCGACTTCATCGAGTTCCGGGAGGGCGGCCGGCGCGGCGTCGAGATGCTGCGCGAGGCCGCGGAGGGCCGCGCGCTCCGGCCGTTCGTGATGGGGCGTGGGGACGCCGAGGACGTGTTACCGGTGGCGGACGGGTACGGCGCGACCGGCGCGAACGACGACCAGTTCGGCGCGGAGCGCGACGCCGCCCGCGACGCCGGGAAGCCGTTCGCGATCCACGCGGGCGAGCGGGACGCGAGCGACATCCACCCCGCCATCGACCTCGCCCCCGACCTGCTCGTCCACATGGTCCACGCCGACCCCGAACACCTCACCCGCGTCGCGGACGAGGACATCCCGATCGCGGTGTGTCCGCGCTCGAACCTCACGACGGGCGTCGGCCTCCCCGATATCGCGGAGCTGAGCGACTTCACGACGGTCGCGCTCGGGACGGACAACGTCTTCCTCAACAGCCCCTCGATGTTCCGCGAGATGGAGTTCGCCGCGAAACTCAGCGACTGCACCGCGCCCGAGATACTGGGGATGGCGACGCGGAACGGCGCGGAGATACTCGACCGGAACTACGGCACCATCGAGGAGGGACGTGAGGCGCGCCTGCTCGTATTGGACGGCGACTCGGACAACCTCGCGGGCTATCAGGACGCCGTGCGCGCGGTCGTGCGGCGCGCGGGCGAGAGCGACGTGAAGCGCGTCCTCCTCAAGAGTTAAGCCGCGTGCGGCTCATTCACACATAAATGGGGCTCTACGACCGGGTTCTCGTGCCGACCGACGGCTCCGCGGAGACGCGTCGCGCGGTCGAACACGCCGTCTCGCTCGCGGCGGAACACGACGCGACCCTGCACGCCGTCTACGTCGTCAACACCGCGACCTTCGCGTCCCTCAGCGCCGAGACCACGACCGAGGGCGTCTCCGACCTGCTCGCGGCGGAGGGCGAGGACGCCATCGACGCCGTCGCCGATGTCGCCGCCGACTCCGACGTGCCAGTCGAGCGCGTGCTCCTCAACGGCACGCCGAGCCGCGAAATCGTCCGGTACGCCGAGGACAACGACATCGATCTCATCGTGATGGGGACGCACGGCCGCGGCGGCATCGACCGCCTCCTCCTCGGGAGCGTCGCGGAGAAGGTCGTGCGATCCAGTCACGTCCCCGTTCTCACCGTCCACGTCGAGGACTAAGCTCGGCGGAGGTGCTCGCAGTCGCCCGCGTGCACCACCCGCCGCTCGTCTCCGGTGTCGACCACGAGCGCACCCGTCTCCGTCACGTCCACCGCCTCGCCGACGAGGTCGCCGTCCGGGAGGTGGACGCGAACCCGCCGCCCGAGCGTGCTCGTGCGCTCGCGCCACGCCGCCAGCGCGCCGTCGAGGTCGCCGCGCAGGTCGTCGAAGCGCTCCAGGACGCGCTGCACGAAGACCCGGCGCTCCACCGACCCCGCCTCGTTCCGGAGACTGGTCGCGCCCTCGTAGAGGGCGGCGGGGTCGACGTTCGCGTTCACGCCAACGCCCACGACCACCCACGACACCCGGCCGGACTCGCCCTCCATCTCGGTCAGAATCCCGGCGAGCTTCCCGTCGTCCGGCGTGCCCTCGTTCGCGTCGCTCACGAGGACGTCGTTCGGCCACTTGATGGTCGCGTCGACGCCGTGTTCGCGGGCGGCGTCGCTGACGGCGACGGCCATCGCGAGCGTGAGGAGGGGCGCGCGGGCGGGCGGGATGTCGGGGCGGAGGACGACGCTCATCCAGATACCACCGGAGGGCGACTCCCACGCGCGGTCGCGGCGGCCGCGCCCGCCGACCTGCCGATCCGCGAGCACGACGGCGTCTTCGCGGCCGTCGGTGGCGAGTTCGCGCGCGCGGTCGTTCGTGCTCTCGACGGTGTCGTGGTACTCGACCGTGAAGGCCGCGTCGAGGCCGAACTCCACGGATTCGCCGCCGTACTCGGGGAAATCGGTGAGCTCGTAGCCGTCGTCCGTGCTCTCGACGCCGAATCCCTCCTCGCGGAGCGCTTCGACGTGCTTCCAGACGGCCGCGCGGGAGACGCCGAGCCGGTCGGCGAGCGCGGGCCCCGAGAGCGGGCCGTCCGCGAGCGCCCGGAGGACGGCCTGCCTGGTATCTGTCATGGCGCCAGATAGGACGGGCGGCGGTAAGAAGGCCGCGTTAGACGGCCTCGGTTCCGCGCTTCACGCCGTCCGCGATACGCTTGGAGAGGACGCCGAGCGACCCAGCGTAGACGATAGCGCCGCCGACGAGATACCAGCGTAACGAAAAGCCGTACCGACCCCCCTCTCGAACGCCTACCGTTGACACGGCACGCGAGCGATTCGCGCAGCCGAAAAAGGTCGGCCCGCTTATTCGATGACGACGAGCACGTCGCCCATGTCGACGGACTCGCCCTCCTCCACGACGACCTGCGTGACCGTCCCGCCGCTGGACGCGACCACGTCGTTCTCCATCTTCATCGCCTCCAAGACGAGTAGCACGTCGCCGGGCGCGACCTCGTCGCCCTCGGCCACGTCCACGGAGAGGATTGTGCCCTGCATCTCGGCCTCGACGCGCTCGCCGTCGCCCTCGACGACCACGTCGTCGCCGCCCTCGTCCGCGCCGCCCGCCGGTTCGGGGCGCTGGGCGTTACCGGAGTCGCCGCCCGCGGACACTTCGATCGGGGCCGCGCCGCGCTCTTCGAGGTCGACGTCGAAGCGCTTGCCGTTGACCTCGACGGTGAACTCGCGCTCCACCACGTCCGCGTCGCCGGACTCGCCCGTGGTCTCCGTCCCCCACTTCTCCTGGGCGTCGACGACGGCGTCCTCGTCGAGTTCCTCGTCGAGGTACTTCGTCGTGTGCTCGCCCGCGACGAACGCGTCGTCGGTGAGCATCAGGCGGTGGAAGGGAATGATGGTCGGGATACCCTCGATGTCGTACTCGGCGAGCGCGCGCTGCGAGCGCTCAATACACTCCTCGCGCGTGTTCCCCCAGACCACGAGCTTCGCGATCATCGAGTCGTAGTCCGTCACGAGGTCGTCACCCTGCCGGAGGGCGTCGTCCATCCGCACGCCGATACCGCCCGGCGTGTCGTAGGTTTCGAGCGTCCCGCCGGTCGCGGGCGCGAACTCCTCCGCGGCGTTCTCCGCGTTGATGCGGAACTCCATCGCGTGCCCGTCCAGGTCGACCTCGTCCTGCGCGAAGTCGAGTTCCTCACCGGCGGCGATTTTGAGCTGCCACTTCACGATGTCGATGCCCGTCAGCTCCTCCGTGACGGTGTGTTCGACCTGGATTCGCGTGTTGACTTCGAGGAAGTAGAAGTCCGCGTCCGCGTCGAGCACGTCGCCCGCGCCCTTCTCGCGGGTGTCCTCGACGAGGAACTCGAACGTCCCCGCGTTGTAGTAGTCCGCCGCGTCCGCGCCGCGGCGCGCGGCCTCCCCGATTTTCTCCCGGAGGTCGTCCGTCAGCGCGGGCGACGGCCCCTCCTCGATGACCTTCTGGTGGCGGCGCTGGAGACTGCAGTCGCGCTCGCCGAGGTGGCGGACGTTCCCGTGGTGGTCGGCGACGATCTGCACCTCGATGTGCCGCGGATTCTCAAGGTAGCGTTCGAGGTAGACGGTGTCGTTGTCGAAGTACGCCTCGCCCTCGCGCTGCGCGGACTCGAGTTTGTCTTCGACCTCGTCCGGCCCCTCGACGACCTTCATCCCGCGGCCGCCGCCGCCGCCCTCGGCCTTGATCGCGACCGGGTAGCCGTGTTCCTCGCCGAACGCCTTCACGTCCTCCGGGTCGGTGACGGGGTCGGTGGTTCCGGGGACGATGGGCACGTCCGCCGCGTCCATCGACTTCCGCGCCTGCGTCTTCTCGCCGAGCCGGCGCATCGAGTCGCTGCGCGGGCCGACCCACGTCACGCCCTCCGCGTCCTCGACTTTCCCCGCGAACTCCGCGTTCTCCGCGAGGAAGCCGTATCCGGGATGGATGGCGTCCGCGCCCGCCTGCTGGGCCGCGTCGATGACGGCCTCGTGGTCGAGGTAGGAGTCCGCCGCACGCGCGGGCCCGATGTTGTACGCCTCGTCCGCGTGCCGGACGTGTCCCGCGTGCTTGTCCGCCTCGCTGTACACGGCGACGGTGTCGATGCCGAGTTCCTCGCACGCACGCATCACGCGCACGGCGATTTCTCCGCGGTTCGCCACCAGAACCTTCTCGAACATAGACGGGGATTCACCCACCGGCCTACTCATTGTGTCGGTTCCTGTTCCCGAAACTACCTACTCGTCCGCGATCGAACTCCCGCGTATGCTCGATTCGACAGGAATCCTCGTCTCCGCCGTCGCGTTCGCCGTGCTCGCGTGGGGCGTCCTGATACCGACGCCGGCCCTGGACGCGTATCCGCTCGCCGCCGCGACCGCCGCCGCCCTGCTCGTGTTCGCCGCGGGCGCGGTAGCGGGCCGCTACCGCTAGAAGCGCTCGGTTCGCCCCGCCGCGCTCCACGCGTCGGTCGGCGCGCCGTCCGGCACGCGAACCTCCCGGGACTGGAGGGCGGCCACGCGACCCGCGAACTCCCAGCGCTCGCCGTTCCACGACGCCTCACCGCTCGCCTCGGCGGCGGCCGCGGCCGCCGCGGCCTCCCGGTCGCGGAGATGTGCGCTCACGACCGCTGCGATGGCTGCGGCCTCGTCCTCGCTCGCGTCCTCCGGCAGGGAGACGCTATAGCGGGATGTTTCCATGCTTCTTCTCGGGCTGGTCGACCCGCTTGCCGGTGAGCATTTCGAGGTCGTCGATGAGCCGCGGCCGCGTCTCCTGCGGTTCGATGACGTCGTCCACGTACCCGCGGTCGGCCGCCGTGTACGGGTTCGCGAACTTCTCGCGGTACTCGTCGATGAGTTCCTCGCGCTTCGCGTCGGTGTCGTCGGCCTCCGCGAGTTCCTCGCTGTAGAGGACGTTCACCGCGCCCTTCGGCCCCATCACCGCGATCTCCGCGGTCGGCCACGCGTAGTTCACGTCCGCGCCGATGTGCTTCGACGCCATCACGTCGTACGCGCCGCCGTACGCCTTCCGCGTGATGACGGTCATCAGGGGCACCGAGGCCTCGCTGAACGCGTAGAGGAGCTTCGCGCCGTGGCGAATGATGCCGTTGTGTTCCTGGTCGGTGCCGGGGAGGAACCCGGGCACGTCCACGAACGTCAGGATGGGGATGTTGAACGAGTCGCAGAAGCGGACGAACCGACTGCCCTTCTCCGACGCCTCGATGTCGAGCGTGCCCGCGTTCACGCGCGGCTGGTTCGCGACGATGGCGACGCTGCGGCCGTCGAGGCGGGCGAACCCGACGACGAGGTTCTTCGCGAAGTTCTCCTGCACCTCGAAAAAAGACCCCTCGTCAACCACGGAGTCGACGACGTTCGTCACGTCGTACGGCTTCCGGGGCTGGTCGGGGACGATGCTCTGCAGTTCCTCGTCGCGGCGCTCGGGGTCGTCCCACGGCTCCACCCGGGGCGGGTCTTCGACGTTGTTCTGCGGGAGGTAGGAGAGCAAGCGGCGGATGTTGTCCAGCGCGTCCTCCTCGGAGTCCTCCGCGAAGTGCGCGACGCCGGACGTGCTCGAGTGCGTGGTCGCGCCGCCGAGTTCCTCGAACCCGACCTCCTCGCCCGTGACGGTCTCGATGACGTCCGGGCCGGTGATGAACATGTGACTCGTGTCCTTCACCATGAACACGAAGTCCGTGATGGCGGGACTGTAGACCGCGCCGCCCGCGCACGGCCCCATGATCGCCGAAATCTGGGGGATGACGCCGGACGCCTGCTGGTTCCGGTGGAAGATGTCCGCGTAGCCAGCGAGCGCGTCCACGCCCTCCTGGATGCGCGCGCCCGCGGAGTCGTTCAAGCCGATGACCGGCGCGCCGACCTCCATCGCCTTGTCCATCACCTTCGTCACCTTCTCCGCGAACACCTCGCCGAGGCTCCCGCCGAAGACGGTGAAGTCGTGCGCGAACACGAACACCTTCCGGCCGTTCACCTCGCCGTAGCCCGTCACCACGCCGTCCCCGGGAATCTGGTCTTCCTCCATCCCGAAGTTGTGGCTGCGGTGGGTGCGGAGCTGGTCGAACTCCTGGAAGGTGTCGTCGTCGAGGAAGTAGTCGATGCGCTCGCGCGCCGTCATCTTCCCCTTCTCGTGCTGGGACTCGATGCGGTCTTCGCCGCCGCCCTTCGCGGCCTCGGCCTTCTTCTCGCGGAGTTCCTCGATGCGGTCGTCCATCGTCATCGACTCGAACACCCTGTCATTACGCGGGCCAACGACCAGCAGTCAAAAAGGCGTTCCGCATAAACGACGGTTCGAGACCGCGTGGTCTCAGAACGGGAGGGGCGGCATCGCGTAGATGGAGTTCACGCCGAGCAGGAGCGTGGCGACGACGCCGAGCAGGACGAACGTTCGAACCGACCAGATCCAGACGGATCCGAACCGTTCGAGGTTCGACCCCGATTCGATTTCATCGACGGCCTGCGGCGCGTACACCCAGCCGACGAAGACGACGCCGAGCAGAATCGACGTGGGGAGGAGAACCTTGTACGCGAGCGTGTCGAACCAGCCGAGCCAGGCGGTGTTCCACGCTGAGAGCGTCCCCAAGAGGAACAGGACGCCGGCGACGCCGAACGCGACGCCGGGCCGGCTGAGACCGTACCGGTCGACGCAGTACGAGGTGACGACTTCGAGGAGGCTGATAGCGGAAGAGAGCGCGGCGATGAGCACGACGAAGAAGAACACTGCGCCCGCGGCGCGGCCGAGCAGGCCGAGGTCGGCGAACGCGGACGCGACCGAGATGAAGAGCGCGCCCGGGCCGCCGCCCGCGGCCGTTTCGGGGAGCTGGCCGAACTGCGCGAACAGGAGCGGGAGCACGACGAACCCTGCGAGGACGCCGACTGCGGTGTTGAGGACGGTGATGAGTCCGCCGTCCGCGGGGAGGCTGTCGTCGCGTCCGACGTAGGACGCGTACGTTATCATCGCGCCCATTCCGAGCGAGAGCGAGAAGAACGCCTGCCCGACCGCGTACGGGACGACGTCGCCGAGGTTGTTGGCGAGGTACGTGAAGTCGGGCGTGAGGTAGAAGCTGTACGCGTCCGCCGCGCCGTCGAGGGTGAACGCGTAGACGGCGAGACCGACGAGGATGACGACGATGCTCGGAACCATAAGCTTCGTCGCCTTCTCGATGCCGTCCTCGACACCGAACGCCACGATACCGGCGGTGAGCGCCATGAAGACGCCGTGGAAGGCGATTGCGTCCCAGCCCATGGAGACCGCGCCGAAGTACTCGGCGGGGTTGCCGAAGTAGCCGGCGGTGATGCTGCCGACGATGTACCGGAGAACCCAGCCACCGACGACGCTGTAGTAGGAAAGTATCCACAGCCCCGTGAACAGCCCGAGTGCGCCGACGACGGTCCACGCCGGGTGTTTGAGGCGCTGGAACGCTTCGACGGCGTTTATCTTCGCGCGTCGCCCGATAGCGAACTCGCCGAGGATGATCGGGAACCCGATGAGGAACGCGGCGAGGAGGTAGACGACGAGGAACGCCGCCCCGCCGTTGGTCGCGGTCTTGAACGGGAACTGCCAGATGTTCCCGAGACCGACTGCGCTACCGACCGCCGCGAGGATGAACCCGAGACGGGTCGCCCAGGTCTCTCGTTCTGCCATAGCGTACCACGACAGTCGACAACCCGACTACTTAAACCCACAGAAGAGTGTTCGAGAAAACCCGCAGACTGCCCACCGATTACTTCAAAATCAGACAGTTTCCCGCTTATACGGTGATAACTATCTTCCCGAAGACGGAGTCGTGCAGGACGGCGTCCTGCGCGGCCCCGGCCTCGTCGAGGTCGTACGTCCGCGAGACCTCGGGGGCGAGCCGGCCGCTCGACAACAAGCGCGCGAGTCGTTCGAGAACCGCGGAGATGTCCGGCGTGTTGAACATGCTCATCAGCGACACCGTGAGTTCCGCGCGGCGCGCCGCCGTCACATCAGCGAACCCCGCATCGGGCGTGGTGTTCCCGATGCCGACGACGCGAGCGCCCTGCGCCGCGACCGCCGCGTCGAGGTCGAGGTACTCGTCGAGTCGGTGGTCGAGAATCACGTCCGGCCGCCCCGCCGCCACGAGCGCCGCTTCGAGGTCGTCGCGCGCGTAGTCGAGCACCACGTCCGCGCCGAGGTCGGGGAGCGACCGCCCGTACTCGTCGTTCGCGGTGGTGACGACGGTCGCGCCCGCGGCGTCCGCGATCTGCACCGCGACGTGTCCGACGCCGCCGCTCCCGCCGTGAATCAGACAGGTCTCCGCCGGGTCGAGGCCCGCGTGGTCGACGAGCGCGCGCCACGCCGTCACGCCGACGAGCGCGACCGCCGCGCCCTCCGCGTACGACACGCCCTCGGGGAGTCGCGCGAGCTGGTCGGGGCGCGCGACCGCGTACTCCGCGTACGTCCCCTGCTGGGTGCGCCCGAGTCCGGTGCCGAACACGCGGTCGCCCTCGCCGAAGTCGGTGACGTTCGCGCCGACCGACTCGACGACGCCCGCGAGGTCGGCGCCCGGCGTCATCGGGAACGCGGGCGGCTCGCGCTTCCCTCGGCGGCCGTACGTGTCCACGGGGTTCACGCCCGCGGCCGCCACCCGCACCAGCACCTCGTCCGGATCGGGCGTCGGCGTCGGCGCGTCCTCCACTTGAAGCACGTCCTCGCCGCCGGTCTCGCGGAATCTGACTGCGCGCATACACCCGAGAGTCGCCGCGAATCCGGATAAGTGTTCGTCGTTTCCGGGGTGGTACGTTCCCACAAATGGACGGCTTTAAGCGACGCCCGACGGGAGTAACGAACGCACATGAGGCTTCACGAATATCAGGCGAAGGACGTGTTCGCCGACGCCGGCATCCCGACGCCGGGGTCGGAGGTCGCGTCCACCGTCGACGACGTCGTCTCCATCGCGGAGCGACTCGGGTATCCTGTCGCGGTGAAGGCGCAGGTCCACGTCGGCGGCCGGGGGAAAGCCGGCGGTATCAAGCTCGCCGAGGACAGCGACGAAGCCCGCGAGGCGGCCGAGGACATCCTCGGGATGGATCTCAAGGGCTACACCGTCGAGAGGGTTCTCGTCGAGGAAGCGGTCGACTTCACGAACGAGCTCTACGTCGGCGTGACGATGGACCGCGGCGAGGGCAAGCCCGTCGCGATGGTCTCCACGAAGGGCGGCGTCAACATCGAGGAGGTCGCCGAGGAAGACCCCGACGCCATCGCCCGCGAACACATCGACCCCGCGTTCGGCATGCATCCCTATCAGGCGCGGAAGGTCGTCTACGACGCCGGCGTCGACAAGGCCGTCGCGCGCGACGTCTCGAGCGTCCTCACGACCCTCTACGACCTCTGGGAGGACAAGGACGCGTCCGACGCCGAAATCAACCCGCTGATGGTCACGAGCGACGACGAAGTCGTCGCCGCGGACGCCGTCCTCAACATCGACGAGGACGCGCTCTTCCGCCACCCCGACCTCGCGGAGATGGAGGACGAGGCCGCCGGGGACGAACTCGAAGCGAAGGCGAACGAGTACGGCTTCGACTACGTCCGCCTGGACGGCAACGTCGGCATCATCGGGAACGGCGCGGGCCTCGTGATGACCACGCTCGACCTCGTGGACTACTACGGAGGCGAGCCCGCAAACTTCCTCGACATCGGCGGCGGCGCGAAAGCCGAACGCGTCGCGAACGCGCTCGACATGGTGTTCAGCGACGAGAACGTCGATTCCGTCGTGTTCAACATCTTCGGTGGTATCACGCGCGGCGACGAGGTCGCGAAGGGCATCAACGAAGCCCTCGAACAGTTCGACGAGATCCCGAAGCGCGTCGTCGTCCGGCTCGCGGGAACGAACGCCGCGGAGGGCCGCGAAATCCTGAACGACGAGCTCGTCACCGTCGAAGAGACCCTCGAAGGCGCCGTGCAGCGCGCCGTCGAATACGCGGAGGAAGACCAATGAGTATCCTAGTTGACGAAGACACCCGCGTCGTGGTACAGGGTATCACGGGCGGCGAAGGCAAGTTCCACACCGAACAGATGCTCGAATACGGGACGAACGTCGTCGCCGGCACCTCGCCCGGCAAGGGCGGGCAGGAAGTCGCCGGCGTCCCCGTCTACGACACGGTCGACGAAGCCGTCGAAGAAGAGGACGCCGACGCGTCCGTCGTGTTCGTCCCGCCCGCGTTCGCCGCGGACGCCATCTTCGAGGCGCTCGACACGAGCCTCGACCTCGTCGTCGCCATCACGGAAGGCATCCCGACGCAGGACATGGCGAAAGTGAACAAGCGCCTGAGCGAGGTGGACACGCGCCTCCAGGGTCCGAACTGTCCCGGCATCATCACGCCCGGCGAGAGCAAGCTCGGCATCCTCCCCGGCAACATCTTCGAGTCGGGGAACGTCGGCCTCGTCTCCCGCTCCGGCACCCTCACCTACCAGGTCGTCGACACCCTCACCAGCCGCGGCATCGGCCAGACCACCGCCATCGGCATCGGCGGCGACCCGATCATCGGCACGGACTTCATCGACGCCCTCGAAGCGTTCGAGAACGACCCCGAGACGGACGCCGTCGTGATGTGCGGCGAAATCGGCGGCGAGGACGAGGAGGAAGCCGCCGCCTACATCGCGGAGAACATGGACACGCCGGTCGCCGGCTTCATCGCCGGTCGCACCGCACCCCCGGGTAAACGCATGGGTCACGCCGGCGCAATCGTCTCCGGCTCCGGGACGGGTACCGCGGAGTCCAAGATCAACGCCCTCAACGACGCCGGCGTCCCCGTCGGCGACACCCCCGCGGAAGTCGTCGACCACATCGAAGACCTGCTCTAGCAACCCCTAAACGGTCGCCGGAGGCGACCGTTTACCCGTTGCAGATCCCCACCCGACCGCACGGTGGTTGGCTGGACTTTCGAGTCCGTTTTTTGTTGCGTCGTGCGTGACCAGCACGGATGCCAGTCTCGTGGAGCGTCGAGCAGTCGAGAACGTCGAACTCGGTCGTGCTGGCTACTCGGCGAGGAGTTCGTCGAGGAGGTTGCGGTGGGCGGCGCGGAGGTGCTGGTGGAAGGTCGCGGGCGCGATGTCGAGGTCGGCGGCGAGGTCGTCGCCGCTCGTGTCGCGCGGCCACTCGAAGTAGCCGCTCTCGTAGGCGGCGGTGAGGACGGTTCGCTGGCGGTCGGTGAGCGCGTCGAGCGCGCCCTCGCGGGTCGCGTCCGCGCGGTCGATTTCGCGCTTCGACGCGACCGAAACCGTGGCCGCGACGGCGTCAAGGCGATCCACGACCGCGGGGATCGTCGCGCCGGGCGCGAGTCGCGCCGTGAGTCTGGCGGTGCCGTTCTCGACGCTCCCGTCGGCGAGCGTCGCACCCACGTCCGCGAGCGCGCCGAGCACCGACCCGGCGGATCGAGTCGTCTCCACGACCAGACCGCCCGACGGCGGTTCGTACACGCGAACACAGTCGTCCGCCGCCTCACGCACGCGCTCGGCGGTCGCATCCGAGCCGGTGACCGCAAACGTCACCGTGAACGCTCCGTCGTCGTCCGTGTACCCGAGCATCGTCGCGCGACAGTCCAACGCGCGGGTCGTGTCGTAGGGGAACAGCCCGCAGTCCGTGACACGGAGGTCGAGTTCCACGAGGCGGCCCGCGTGGAGGCGGCGGCGGCGTTCCGACGCGGCGAGCGCCGCCCCGACGAGCGCGCCGACCTCGGACAGCACGCTCACGAACTCCCCCGCGAGCGCGGCCTCGCGAGACGCGTGCGCCACGAGAACGCCGTAGAGCGCGTCACTCCACAGGAGCGGAACGGCCGCGACCTGTTCGGCGCCACGGGCCGTCGCGGCGTTCCGGCGTTCCTCGTCCGCGACTGCGTCGACGGCCATGACGGCGGGTTCGCGGTCGGAGAGCGCGCGCCCGACCGGGCCGTCGCCGCCGGCAGTCGGTTCCAGCGCGCGCTCGACACGGTCGTCGGGCGGCGCGGACGCCTGCGGCGCGACGGTCTCCGTCATCCGCCGCGTCCCGAGCCACGCGTACGACACACCGTCGACGCCCGCGACCGCCTCGCAGACGCCGTCCTCGAGGTCGGTTCGGTCGGACGCGTTCACGAGGCGGTCGCACACCCGGTGGAGGAGCGCGTTCTCCCGGGAGAGCCGCGAGTCCATACCGGGCGTGCGGCGCGCCGACACTTAGGCGCGTTGTCCGGCCCGCGAAACCGCACCACACTTCTCCCCCCGCCGCGTACCGCGCGGCATGTCCGTGCTCGGCTCGGTTCGCGCGTTCCTCGACCGGTTCGTCCACCCCTGGATCGCCGCCATCGTGCTCTCCGGGCTCTCCCTCATCACCGTCGCCGCAGTCGCGGCCATCGTCGCGGTCGCCGCGGGGAACATCGGGTACTACCGGTTCGAGGCGCGGTTCGTCCCGCTCTCCGCGCTCGTCTCCCTCCTCGGCATCCTCGTCATCGCCGTCTGCACGCTCTACCTCGGCGTCCTCCGCGCCCTCCAGGTCGCGGGACTGGCCGAGAGGAAAACCCCATAGGGCGGGCGCGCCGACTAGGCGAACGAATGCAGACAACCCACCGCACGCTCGCCGCGGACGCCCGCGACATGGCCGCCCTCCCGGACGGCTCGGTGGATCTCGTCGTCACCTCGCCCCCGTACCCCATGATAGAGATGTGGGACGACCTCTTCCGCGAGGACGACCCCGCGGTCGGTGACGCGCTCGACGACGGCGACGGCGAGGCGGCGTTCGAGTCCATGCACGCCCAGTTGGACGCGGTCTGGGACGAGGTCGCGCGCGTCCTCGCGGACGGCGGTATCGCGTGCGTGAACGTCGGGGACGCCACTCGCACGCTCGACGAGTTCCGCGTGTACCCGAACCACGCGCGCGTCACGAGCGCGCTCACGGCGCGCGGCCTCAGCCCGCTCCCCGAGATCGTCTGGCGGAAACCGACGAACAGCGCCGCGAAGTTCATGGGAAGCGGAATGCTGCCGCCGAACGCGTACGTCACGCTCGAACACGAGTACGTCCTCGTCTTCCGGAAGGGCGAGAAACGCGAGTTCGAGCCGATGGACGACGACCGCTACGCCTCCGCGTACTTCTGGGAGGAACGAAACGAGTGGTTCAGCGACCTCTGGACGGACATCACGGGCGAACTCCAGGCCGTCGAGAACGCCGACCGCGAGCGCTCCGCCGCGTTCCCGTTCGAGCTTCCATACCGACTCGTGAACATGTACTCCACCCGCGGCGACCTCGTCCTCGACCCCTTCTGGGGGACGGGAACCACCACGACCGCCGCGATGTGCGCCGCGCGGAACTCCGTCGGGTACGAACTCGACGCGTCGCTCGTCGAACGGTTCGCTGACACGGTGAGCGAGATCCCTGAACGGTCGCGGACGGTCGCGCGCGAGCGCCTCGCCGCCCACCGCGCGTACGTCGAACGAACCGACGACGACCTCGCGTACACCGCGGCGAACTACGACCTCCCCGTCCGTACCAAGCGCGAACGCGACATCCAACTCTACGCGGTCGACGACGTCGCGGACGTCGCGGACGGCTACCGCGCCAGCCACACCCCCGTCTGACCGACCGCGTCGACCGCCCCGAGTGCGAAACGCGGTGATCGCGACACGCGCCTCGACGCCGAATCCGGCGGAAAGCTAGTCCAGTCGCCGCCAGCGCGACGACGCGCTGAGCCCCGTCACCACGCCCTGCACGTCCCGCTGCGTCGTCTCGTAGAACCGCTCGCGGCCGACCGGTGTCCGCACCCGCAACAACACCGTCTCCCGGGTCGCCACGAACACCGACACCTCCCACGACGACCCCACGGTACCCCAGCGCCCGCGGAGCGACGACGCGTCCGCCGCAGCGACTCGTGACCCGTTCTCCCAGTTCTCGCGCGACACCCGAGACACCTCGAACGGCACCACCTCGGGCAGCCGCACACGCGACCCACCAGCGGAACCACGACTAGTCATACCACACCAACCGCACTCCACCGACAAAAATTGTCGGAAGTCACGGCGCGCCCACACGACACACCGGACACGACTCCCGACAGGAAAACCCGACGCGAGAACCGACGCCCGCCGGCCACCCACCCCACCACAGTTCCAGAGTGGTGCGCCGACAAGTGGGACGGGGTTGGCTGTAATGCGTACGGCGACCGATAGTCGCTGCAACGCGCCGTTCGCGCTCTGACTCAGTATACACCGATTGATACACGGGAGTGAGAATCAGATTATCCGAGTCCGAATGCGACGACGACGATGTACCCCCAGAGGTTGTTGAGTTGATGCACGAGCCAGGCCCCGCTGAGGTTGTCGAATCGAAGGCGGATAGCAGTCGAGACAATCGCCCACGCACACATCGTGAGTACGCCGGCGATACCGAGCAATGCGACGTGGATAAGTCCGAACGCGAGGATTGCCAGTCCACCGGCCACTACCGGGTGAATGCCTCGCCCGAGCAGCGATCCGAGCACCATACCACGGAACAGGATTTCTTCAGCAAGCGGCGAAACCAGTACTGCACCGAACACGACTGCCGCGATAGTAAGCGGGTCAGACAAGGTGTATTCGTATCCACGCATCGTGAGCCCCGCCGCTTCTGTCGCCGCGGTTGCACCGAGATACAGCGCTGTGCCAATCGGAAAACCTAACAGTGCCCACGCAAGTTCGTCCTTGCGCGGGCGGTCAAATCGAAACGCAACCGCTCGCGCTGCCGGACTGAACAAGGCATATACACCGCCAATCACGAACAGGGACGCGAGGCCGTAGCTGAAGTTTTTCCCAACTACACCATACGCTGTTCCGGGGATGAGCTCCTGGTATCCTAGTCCGAGACCGATAGCTAACGGTACAGGGAGTGCCGCGGCGACGAGACTGAGGCGTAGCCGGTCGTTAAGTGGAGCCGCAGAGCGTTGGAGCTGCCGGTCTTGAAGTCCGTCACCCACCATCTCTGTCAGTTTTTATATCTGAGCAATACCACTACTATGACTCTACTGGAATCTGATCGAATAGACGGGGCTTTCTTGGAATTCCCACTACCCAACAGTATCAGCGTGACCAGCTCAGAGGGCGCTTTGAGTGGTCTTCGGACGTGAGTAGTACAACCCACGGACGGGCGAGACGATAGGCGAAACGCAGAACGAGGGCATCATAGAGCAGTTCACACACTGCGGCTACACTCTCGTTGAATCGACACGTACAGTCCTCCGTTGACCCTCCGAGTTACTTAACTCAAACCCGTTGATGAATCCGATATGGTTCCTCAGCTAACTCGTGCACAGAAGTTTGACCGCTCGATCCTCCGCGGAGCGTTCCTCGCGCTGTATTGGATACTGTACGTTGATCCGCTGACCGGGGAGGTACTCGGTCTCGCGCTCGGAAGCCTGCCGGTGCTTGTTGGGGTCTACCGCTACGTTGAGTCTGATCAGTATGTTGTCCAGACGCTCGCCGGTCTGGCGGCGGTCGCACTCGGCGGTGGGGCTCCAGCAACACGTCTCTACCAGACCCCCGCTGGCAACTGGCTGGCTGGGAGTTAACCGCTCCCACTGGCGTTGGGCATTATGCGTGTTGTAGTGACCCTTACGCTCGTCTGGCGACGCGATGTTCGATTGACTGCAACGATGAGTGAGCAACGCCACTAGATGGACGTCTAGTATCGAATCTTCCTGTTCAGACACTATCTGCTGTGAAACAACGGATAAGTGGGATTGCGAACGTACCACCGAATCATCCCCAGATTCCGTTGCTGTTCTCGGCGTTTCGCTGAATACAGAGAGCACAGCTAACAACTAGGTCGTCTAATCTATGGACGCTGTCAGGTGTCTGCTGTTAAATATAGCGGATTATGCAGAATCGATGACGCCAACCCCATCCTCAGTATGAATGGTTGTTCCAAATCGTTTTGAACGGGTAGCGATCTTCTGGAGGATTGTACGCGCCTGCTCACCAGTTGCGAGTACCGGTGTGCCACGCTGGGGCGGTTCCGCATCTGGTTGAAGAGTACACGGATACAGAGTCACCTGATCGAGGTGCCCTCGGTCGTCAAACACGATCTCTGGAATGATGGATTGCCAGTTGTCCGCATCGTGATCACCGTCCGAATCAACCTCTGTCGATGCATCGTCACCGCGAACGTCCGGGACAGTCGAGTCCAGATCCGCATCGGCAGTCTTCGGAATCCGAAAGATGGCCTCTTCTTGGAAAAAGAAATTCCCGAGCGAGTAACAGATCGGTCGTTGCTGGTAGATCTCGATACCACGAGTCGTGTGTGGCCCGGTCACAACGACAGCGTCAGCCCCGGCGTCAACACACGTATGCGCATACTGCTGGAGGAACACTGGTATCTCGTTGGTGTTCCGGTTGCCATCCCGTGCTTGGTGAGAGTGAAGCGCCATCACGACCCAATCCGCATTCGCGTTTGCTGTCTCCACTTGAGAGAGGATTGCCTGGCTATCACGTCGATGGAGGGACTGATAGATGCCTGACGGTCGCTCAGCAGTTGCCGGAGCAAACCGCATCTGCATGAAGTAGTAGGCGTCGTCGGTGTGCCAGTCCGGATTCTCCCGGCGGAGCCACTCGTTTTTGACGTCCTCAATACCGACAGTCTCAGCGATTGCTCGCAGCTGGTCGAGTTGTTCGGGCGGGATCCGGTACGTCCATTCGACGTGGAGTGGATTGATCCCGCATTCAGCGCTGAACGTCGATGTTGACACGCCCGCCTCACCACCCGGAGGAACACTAGTCGATGCGTCGATTACCCCCACGCGACCGGCTTCTGTTTCCAGATAAGTGGGTTCCCGTGCGTCGGCCAGGTCTTCGCCGATTCCCGCGAACGGCAACTCGCGTTCCCGCATAGCAGCGAGCGTTGTTCGGAGCCCGTCTTGGCCGAAATCAAGTGCATGGTTTGAGGCGACTGTGAACAGATTCAGCCCCATTTTGGTCAACTCATCGAGCACTGCGGGCGGCGCTCCCATGATAGCTCCCGGGAACGGCCCGAGATACTGGTATTGGTCGGTCACCTGCCGAAGTGAGGCATGGTGGGTGCCTTCGTCCACCAAGACGGGCTCAACTTGGGCTATCGAAGCGTCTGCTCTCCGGAGAACGTTGAGTAGCGCGTTGAAAGATTCGGGTTGATCTTCGAATTCGACGCCTTGGGGTGTGAGAATTGCGTCACCGGTTGCGGCGAGGATAAATTCACCGAGAGGCATCAATTGCTCTCGATGACGTGAAAATACATAGTATCTTTGTGGCGAGTACGCGCGTTGTATTCAGCAAGACTGCTGAAACCCATCACTGGTTGAGGATTTCAACAGAGCCGAGCGGGTACAGTTTCATATAAACGCTGACCCAGAAACAGCGTGTCGTTTCAGAACCAGGTCTTTCAGTACCATAGCAGCCCGGCCGAGCAGTACCTGTCCGAGACCACGCAGCGCACAGCCGATGGATAGTGGCTACGCACGTCAGAAATGGGCTGGCCAAGAGTTGAACTTGGGGCCTGCTCCGTGTGAAGGAGCCGTCATAACCGGACTAGACCACCAGCCCTCACCAGTGAGTAGCGCGCGCCACTTGTTAAATGAACTGGAATGCTGGCTGGTTTCCCAGAAACGAAGGGCTCCTTCAACGAGATTGGTAGACGTGCCCGTGGCTCGACACAGTATCGTTTACCAAGTAGGTGAATGCAGATCGGCGCGAATTCTGCCGGGCGGGATATCGGGGGCGAGAGCGCTAATGGGGGGTGTGTTCGCTCCTTCGAGAACGGTTAGCAGTCGTATGGGTCGGGGCGGATTCGAACCGCCGGCCTGCTCCGTGTGAAGGAGCCGTCATAACCGAACTAGACCACCGACCCTCGTTCACAGGTAGTCGGGTGGAAAACTTAAGACTGCTTATTCGGAGCGGGATTTCCGGAGTGGGTTGCGGGCGTCGGTGTGTGTGTGAAGCGTTCGTTCATAGTTGTGGAGAGTGGTCTCGCGGAGAGCCCTCCCGGAGCGGTTTTAGCCTGGCCTAAATCAGAACGCTTTAGTCGTTGTTAGGCGTGCCTAAAACTAGCGTCGGTTGGCATCACTCCCGGCGTTGTCTGTCCCACTCCGGCGGCTATCACAACCGCTTTCACGCCGCCGGGACATCCCATTTCCTATGTCCGACACGGAGGTCTCCGCGAGCGCCGTCCAGCGCGTCGCACGCGGCGACCAGCACGCCGACCTCGTCGTCCGCGGCGGCCGCGTCTACCTCCCCGAAACCCGGCAGTTCGACGCCGTATCCGTCGCCGTCGTGAACGGCACCGTCGCCGCGCTCACCGACGACCCCGACCGCGTCACCGGCCCCGACACCACCGTCGTCGAGGCGAGCGAGAAAGCCGTCGTCCCCGGATTCGTGGACGCGCACACCCACCTCGACCTCCACCAGGCGTTCGACCACTCCTACCAGTACGCGCTCCGCGGCGGCACCACCACGCTCGTCACGGAACTCGCGTCGTGGAGCGAACTTGCGGGCGCGGACGCCGTCGACGCGATGCTCGACGCCACCCGCGACCTCCCCGTCTCCGTCTACGCGACCGTCCCGCCTGGCCCGTGTCTCGACACGTTCACCAGTCCGCTCTGCAGTCCGGACGACCTCGCCGCCGCGCTCGACCGCGACCGCGTCGTCGGCGTCGGCGAAGCCGCCTGGGTGCACGCCGTCGGCGAGCCGAGCCCCGTCCACGACCTCTACGACGCCGCGCACGACCGCCAGAAGACCGTCGGCTCCCACGCCGCCGGCTGTCGCGGCGACGCGCTCGCGGAACTCGCCACCTGGGTGGACGACGACCACGAGTCCATCAGCGGCCGCGATCACGTCGCCCGCGTCGAGAACGGCATCCACAGCATCGCGCGCGTCGGCACAATCCGCGACGACGCGCACGCACTCGGCGAGGCCTACGCCGAAGTCGGGGACGCGGACTTCTCGCTGTCCACGGACGGCACGTGGCCGCGCGACCTCGTCGACGGCGCGATGGACGCCGCCGTCGAGCGCGCCATCGAGGAGGGCGTCGAACCCGTGGACGCCCTGCGGATGGCGACTCTCACACCCGCGACCCACTTCGGACTCGACGGGAAGGGAACGCTCGCGCCCGGCGCGGACGCCGACATCCTCGTCCTCGACTCCCTCGACGACGTGGACGTCTCCACCGTCGTCGCCGGCGGCGAGGTCGTCGTGGACACTCACGACCTCCAGGTCGGGCCGCAGCCCCACGACTACCCCGAGCGCGCGTACGACACCACGCCACGGCTGCCCGACGGCTTCCTCTCGGTTCCGGCCCCCGACGACCCAGAGGCGGTGCGAGCCATCGAACACGACGGCGGCCTCCTCACTTCCGAAACCACCGTCTCCCCGAGGGTTCGGGACGGCGAACTGCACGCTGACCCGGACGCCGACGTATTGAAGGCCGCGCTGTACGACCGCAGTCCCGTAAACAGGGGCGGGTTCGTCGGCTTCCTCACCGGCGTCGGGATGGACGCGGGCGCGGTCGCGACCACCATCACGTGGGAGACCGCGGGCGTGCTCGCCGTCGGCGCGAACGACGCCGACATGCGAACCGCGGCCGACCGCCTCGCCGAACTCGGCGGCGGCTGGGTCGTCGTCGAAGACGGCGAGGTAGTCACGGAACTCCCCGCACCGCTCTACGGCTTCTGCACCACGCGGGACGTGACGGAAACCGAGCAACACATCGGCGCGGTCGAGGAAGCGCTCCGCGGCCTCGGCGTCACCGCCGACAGGCCGTTCCTCGCGCTCCAGACGCTCACGTTCGTCGGCGTGCCGTCGCTCAAGCTCACCCCTGAGGGATACGCGGACGTGAAAAACCGGGAAACGGTCGGCCTCAGTACGTAGGCGACTCCTCGCGCACGCCCTCGCGGGCGTTCACGAGGCGCGCGAACTCGAACAGCGCGTCCGACAGCCGGTTCAGGTACGCGACCGCCGCCTCGTTGATCTCCTCCTCGCCCGCGAGCGCGACCACGCGGCGCTCCGCCCGCCGACACACCGACCGCGCGTGGTGAAGCTTCGCCCCCGGCTCGCTCCCTCCAGGAAGAATGAACCGCTGGAGGGGTTCCAGTTCTTCCGCTGCCGTGTCGATGTACTCCTCGACCTGCGCCGTGTGCTCCTCCTCGACGACCGGGTCGCCCTCCTCGGGTTCGGGGTTCGCGAGGTCGGCCTGCACCACGTGCAGGTGGTTCTGCACCGTCTCCAACCACTCGTCCACGTCCTCGTAGCCCGTCGGCCGCACCGTCCCGACCAGCGAGTTCACCTCGTCCACGGTGCCGTACGCCTCGATGCGGTGGCTCGTCTTCGACACCCGCGACATGTCCCGGAGATCCGTCTTCCCCTCGTCTCCCCGCTTCGTGTAAATCTTCATCCTAGGCCTCCGCCCGCGGCGCGAGCGTCCGCTCGACGTACTCCAGAATGTTCCCACGCGTTGGCTGCGACGCGAGCAGGCGCGCGGTCGCTCCGCGACCGCACGACGAGGAAACCGTCATCGCCCCGCCTCCGCCTGCGGTACGAGCGTCCGCTCGACGTACTCCAGAATGTTCGCGCTCTCGGCCATCGTCACGCCCCGGTCGTCGTCCACGACGACGGGGACGGCGCGCTGGCCGCTCACGCGCCTGACCTCGTTGCGCTTCGAGTGCAGGCCCTCCACCCACTTCGTGTCGTAGTCGATGTCGTGCTCGTCGAGGGCGTCGTGTACCCTCTCGCAGTACGGACAGCCGTCGAGCGAGTACAGCACGAGGTCACTCATACCTCCCTCTCGGACGGCCGGCCACATAGAAGTTTCCGGCGGAGATAGCAGTAGTCAAGTGGACGAGTAGACTACGCGACTGTAGATGATAGACCGCACTTACACCGGCGACGTGACGCCGGAGATGGACGGCGAGACCGTCGCCGTCGCGGGGCACGTCCACGAACTCCGCGACCTCGGCGGCCTCGTCTTCGTCATCGTCCGCGACCGCGAAGGCCTCCTGCAGGCCGTGTTCAAAGAAGACCGCGAACCCGACCTGTTCGAGGAAGCGGAAGACCTCGGCGCGGAGGACGTCGTCCGAATCGAGGGCGAAGTCACCGAGTCCGGGCAGGCCCCGGGCGGCGTCGAACTCGTCCCCGAATCGCTCGAACTCATCGACGAGGCGGACGCGCCGCTCCCGCTCGAAATCTCGAAGGACGTCGAGGCCGACCTCTCCACCCGATTGGACAACCGCGGCATCGACCTCCGCCAGCCCGAAGTGAAGGCCATCTTCACGCTGAAGTCCGTGCTGATGGACGCGATGGAGGACTGGTTCGAGCGAGAGGGCTTCGTCGACGTGGCCACCCCCCTCATCTCGAAGGGCGGCGCGGAGGGCGGCGCGGAACTGTTCCCCGTCGTCTACTACGAGGAGGAAGCCTTCCTCTCCCAGAGCCCCCAGCTCTACAAGCAGATACTGATGGCGTCGGGCTTCGACAAGATTTACGAGACCGGAACGGCGTTCCGCGCGGAGGACTTCGCGACCAGCCGCCACGTCTCCGAAATCGCGATGTTCGACGTCGAACTCGCGTACATCGAAGACCACGACGACGTGATGGACGTGCAGGAGGAAAGCCTCCGGTACGCCCTCGAACAGGTCGCGGAGCACGCCGAACACGAACTCGACGAACTCGACGTGGATCTCACGGTTCCCGAGGACGACTTCCCCCGCATCACGTTCGACGAGGCGCTCGACATCCTCGAAGACGAGTTCGGGCACTTCCCGGACGACCCGACCGACCTCGACACGAAGGGCGAGAAACTGCTCGGCGAGCACTTCGAAGACCAGGGCCACCCCGCGTTCTTCGTCGTTGGCTACCCCGACGAGAAGTTCTACTACATGCAGGACGTCGAGGGCGACGACATCGCCTCCCGGAAGTTCGACCTCATCTACAAGGGCCAAGAGCTCTCCTCGGGCGGCCAGCGCCAGCACGACGTCGACGCGATGCGCGAGGTGATGCAGGCGGAGGGCGTCGACGAGTCGAACTTCGCGTTCTACCTCGACGCCCTGAGCTACGGCACGCCGCCACACGGCGGGTACGGCCTCGGCATCGACCGACTGGTGCAGCAGGTCTGTGAGTTGGACAACATCAAGGAAGCGATCCTGTTCCCGCGCGACCCGAACCGGCTCGCGCCCTGACGCCGACAGCGAACGACGCTCCCGGTTCCATTTTCGCGGCGATGCATCAGCGGACTTGCACGCGCTACTGGACGAGAGCCGAATCAGTACTGAATCAGGGACAGCGAGAGTGAGACCGGCGGCGTCGGCTACGACAGATCGCCGTTCACGATGGCCGCGACCTCGTCGCGGTCGAACAACTGCTCGTCTTCGGGTATCTCGGGGTACGGGCCGCCGTCGTAGCCCGGCCACTCGCCGAACTGTTCCGGGTAGAGCTGTTTCGCCGTCATCTCGAGCTGGAAGAGATTCATCACGGGCCCCTGGAGGGGGTTGCCGCCCGCGTACACGCGGTCGTTCTCCACCGCCGTGAGACGGCTCCCGACCGCGCTCTCCGCCAGTGTCTGTCGAACGCTCGTGATGTCGTAGTACGAGTAGCTGTAGCGGTTGATGATGACGTCGGGGTCGACTTCGAGCATCGTCTCGTAATCGTACGCGGACCGATAGGAGACGTCGCTCTCGGCGAACGCGCCCGGCGCCCGCATCGGTCGGGTGTGGGCGTGCGCGAACCCGTCGGCGTTGAACGTGGAGGGGTAGAAGGTGCCGTCGATGAAGATGACGGACGCGACGGTCGGTCGCTCGGACTCCGGCGGGAGGGTCGACTGAATCGTGGCGACCACGTCGTCGTGAATCGCGGCGAGCGCGTCGTAGCGCGCCTGCGCCTGGAACACCTGCGAGACCGTCTCCGCTATCTCCCAGAGCGTGTAGTACTCGTAGCTGTCGGCGTAGGCTTCCGGCGGTTCGGTGTTCCGGCGGCTGTAGACGTTCCCGAACCAGGGCGCGACGTCGTCGGCTATCTGCTGTACGTCGGAGGCCTCCCAGCCGTCGAAGGAGACGACGAGCGCGGGGTCGATGAGGTGGAGGTCGCTGTTGAGGTCGTAGAACACCTCCTTGTCCACGGTGATGCCGGAGCCGCCCTGATTGAGCTGGGTGAGGCCAGACTGGTCGAAGGAGACGCCGTCGAGGCGGTCGTAGTAGGCGTGGAGAGAGCCGGCGGCGTTCGTGCTGAACCCGAGGGAGTTGACGGCGTCACCGTGGCCGTACGCGACCGCCATGTCCGCGTACAGGAGGCTGTACACCATCACGTTCGAGGGCGGTTCCTCGAACGCGACCTCGCCGACGGGAGCCATCGACACCGAGTACGCCCCCGAGTCGGTCGTCGCCCGGGTGGTGGCGTCCGTTGTCGTGCTGGTCGTTCCGTCAGTCGTCGCATCGCTCTCGCTCTGACAGCCGGCGAGCAGGGCGCTGCCGGCGAGCGCGCCGGTGGCTGCGAGGTATCTCCTGCGCGTCGTGTCGTCTCGTTCGCCCGAGTCCGAAGCCATATTTTTAGGCGGGCCTAAAGAAGTAAAGGTGTTACTGTCCCGGCCTACCCACTGTTTTGTATAGTCGAATGAGATTTATCGGAGGGGGCGTTCACCGCGGGCGAGGAAGTAGAGGACGCCGACCGCTCCGACGACGGACGCAACGGTAAACGCGAGGACGGGACTGCGGTCGTAGAGCACCCCGCCGAGGAGCGCGCTCGGAACCACGGCGACGTTCCGCACGAGGTAGTACGCGCCCGTGACGCTCCCGCTCTCGTCGCGGGCGGCAGGCCCGACGATCAGCGCCTTATGCGCGGGTAGACCGGCGAACCGAAGCCCGGAGAACGCGAACAGCGCGACGAACACCCACTGGTCGGCGGGCGCGAACACGACGAGAACGGGGAAGACGGCGTACACCGCGAAACCGAGCGCGACGACAGGCGTGAGGCCGACGCGGTCGGCGAGGCGGGCGACGGGGAGCATGCTGAGGAGCGCGACGGCCATCTCGACGGCGAGCAGGACGCCGAAGAACGCCGCCGGGGCGAGAGTGACGCCGAACACCGTGAGGGAGACACTGCGGAGATCGGTAACGACGAGCACGAAGAACACGTACACCATGCCGTTCCCGAAGCGGACGAGTGTGTCTGCGACGAGAAGCCGGCGGAGTTCGCTCGGAAGCCCACGGAGGTCGTCGAGGACGGCGGAGACACCCGAGAACGACTTCCCGAGGGAGTCCCTGCTGGCGTCGTACAGCAGGTGTTGCCCGAATGTGGCGACGAGGGCGAACGCGGCTCCGACGAGGAGAATCCACCGGAATCCCGCCGTGAAACCCGCGGTGAGGGCGAGGACGGCGGCGGCGAGCAACGGACCGAGGAGGAAGCCGACTCGACGGAAGGTTTCCGTGCTCGCGAACCCGGTGGCGAGCCGGTCCTGCGTGACGCTCTGCTTCACGATGGCGAACGTCGCGCCCAGCCCGAGGGACTTCCACGCCTGCGTGAGGAACAGGCCGAGAAATATCCAGAGCCACGCGGGAATCGTCGGAGTCGCGAGGAGGGGCGCGGCCCACCAGACGAGGAACCCGAACGTGGAGAGCGCGCCGAACAGCGTGAGCGCGCGCCGCGAACCGACGCGGTCGGAGAGTCGGCCGCCCGGGTAGGGATAGACGGCGCTCACGAGGTTGCCGACGCTCCCGTAAAGTCCGACGACACCGGCGCTCGCGCCGAGCGCGGTGAGGTACTCGGGAATATAGCGGCCGGTCATCTGGAAGGCGAGGCTGAACGCGAACATCGCCACGGAGACGACGAGGACGCCGCGTTCGAGCGCCGCGAACTGCCGGAACGCGCCCAGCGAGTCCGGAGTATCGGCCATCAGGTGGGTGCTCGCGTCCCCGAGTATTGAATGGTCGGATCGAACGATTCAACACGACACGGTTCGAGACGCCGAGTATGGCCCGTGAACTCGACCACGAGTGTCCGGAGTGCGACGAGGAGCGCGAGTTCTATCGCGCAGCCGCCACGCACCTCCACCTCGGCCTGAAAACGAAGTGGCACTGCCCCGAATGCGGCTTCGGGTTCGTCCGCATCAACGGAATCGACTCCACAGCAGTCTAGGACGGCGCTTCTCTCTGTTTTCATCGGTAAGCCGCTGGCTCGCGCACCACCTAATAAACCGCTTTCTGCGATATAGAATACCGGGAGGTGGGGCAGACGGTCGATCCGACGGAGGGCGGCGGTCACCGTCGTCTCCACGGGAGAGCTATCGTTCGGCTACGACCAGCCCACGCACGTCGGCGTTCCACGTCGCGCAGTCAGTGATACCGGCCATCTCTGTCGCGAGGGAAACCCATAGACCCCTGGCGTCCGAGCGGTCGGGTATGGCACAGCAGTCCAGTGGTCGTTTTTGTCGAATCACGTATTGAGTCCCTCCCGCCGAGCGCGAAGCTCGTGTACAAGGTTCTGGAGACCGACTCGCCGTTAACGCAGGCCGATATCAGAGAGCGCAGCCGCCTTTCGAAGCGCACCACGAGGCACGCTATCGGATTGCTCGCGGACGCGGGCCTGGTGGACGAACGCGTGTATCCGCTCGACGCGCGGAAGAAACTGTACGCGCCTCAGAGGCCGGCGAAGCCGTCGACGGGGATGACGGAGTAGTCGACGGTGAGCGTGTCCTGGGTCGCGCGGACGCGTCCGACGAACTCCGATATCTCTTCGAGCGCACCGTCGAGGATGAACAGTTCCATGCAGTAGTGGTCGCCGACGTGGTTGTGGACGTTCGAGGAGACGAGTCCCTCGTACTCGTGGCGCAATCGAATCATGCGTTCCTCGACGGTCGTGCTCTGGTAGTCGAAGAGGACGGTGACGACGCCGAGGAGTTCGCGGTCTTCGAGGCGCTTGTCCTCGAATTCGCCGAGGAGGTTGCGCGTGGCTTCCCGGAACACTTCGCTGCGGCCGGTGTAGCCGTGTGAGTCCGCGAAGTCGTCGATTCGTTCCAGGAGTTCGTCCGGCAGGGAGACGCTGACGACGGCCATATGCTAACTGAGGCGGACGAGATTATTAATCCTTAGTTATCGAGGGCGTGCCAGGAGAGGCGGGGGTCGCGCGCGGCTTCCGTCTGGTCGATCCGGCGCGCGGTCGTCCGTTCCGGCGCGCTCTCGATAGTTTCGGTGTCCTCGTCGGCGACGGCGTTGAACGCGGCGGCGAGCTGGTCGAGCGTGCGCTTTCCCTCCACCTCGGTCGGTTCAGTCATCAGCGCCTCGCTGACGATCTCCGGCCACTTCGTCGTCGGCGGGTGGACGGCGTAGTCGAGCATGCGTTTAGCTACGTCCGCGGCGTCCTGGTCGCCCGCGGACGCGACGAACTCGTGGTGGAACGGCCCGAACGGAACGTCGTAGTCGACCTGTTCGGCGAGGTAGTTCGCGTTCAGCACGGCCTTCGCCGAGGCGTCGCTGAGCCCGTCGTCGCCGAGCCGGGCGATGTACGCGTACGCCTTCACGAGCACGAGCCAGTTCCCGTAGAACCCGTGGACTTTCCCGATGCTGGACGCGGGTTCGAAGAACTCGAAGCCGGAGTCGGTCTCCCTGACCTGGGGGTTCGGGAGGAACGACGCGAGGTCTTCGGTGACGCCGACGGGGCCCGCGCCGGGGCCGCCGCCGCCGTGCGGGGTGGCGAACGTCTTGTGGACGTTGAAGTGCATGATGTCGAAGCCCATGTCGCCGGGACGGGCGCGGCCGAGGAGCGCGTTCAGGTTCGCGCCGTCGTAGTAGAGCAACCCGCCGGCGTCGTGGACGATGTCCGCGATTTCCTCGATGTCGCGCTCGAACAGCCCGAGCGTGTTCGGGTTCGTGAGCATCAACGCGGCGGTGTTCTCGCCGACCGCGGCGTCGAGGGCGTCAAGGTCGACACGGCCGTCGTCAGCGGACGGGAGTTCGACCACGTCGTACCCGCCGAGCGCGGCGGACGCGAAGTTCGTGCCGTGCGCCGAGTCGGGGATGACGATTTCGTCGCGTTGTGCGCCCTCACCCTGGGACTCGTGGTACGCCTTCGCGAGCAGGATGCCGGCGAACTCGCCGGCCGCGCCCGCGGGCGGCTGGAGCGTCACCGCGTCCATCCCGCCGATCTTCTTCAGCTGTTCCTGGAGGCCGTGGAGGAGGCCGAGCGTTCCCTGCACGCTCTCCTCGGAGCGGTCGGGGTGGACGGCCGCCTCGGGGCGGGCCGCGAGGTCTTCGGTGAACTTCGGGTTGTACTTCATGGTGCACGACCCGAGCGGATAGGGGCCGGTGTCCACGCCGTAGTTCTGCTGGCTCAGTCTGACGTAGTGCCGGGCGAGTTCGGGTTCGGAGAGGGCGGGGAGTTCGAGCGAGTCCCGCGTGAGGTCGTCCGGGAGCGAGGACTCGACCTGGACTTCCTCGGTGCTCTTCTCGGAGAGCAGGGGTTCGTACTCGCCGTCGTCTTCCTGACTGAAGCGCGCCTGGTCGTAGCGCTCCATCTCAGGCCACCTCCTCGAACGCCGCGACGAGGTCGGGAATCGCGGGCTCGTTCGCGTCGGTCACGCACACCTGGAGTTCGTGGTCGCCGACGGCGTGCACGGCGAACCCCTCGGCTTCGAGGTCGGCGGCGACGGCGGGCGCGGGCTGGTCGGTGTGCGCGACGAACTCGCGGAAGTGGTGGCCGTCGTTGACGGGCGCGCGGACGCCCCGCACGTCGTCGAGTTCGCCGGCCAGCTCGCGGGGGAGTTCGACCATCTGTTCTGCGAGGTCGACGAGCCCCCCGGGGCCGAGTTGGGCGGCGTGAATCGCGGTGCGGAGCGCGACCCACGCCTGGTTC
Organism: Salarchaeum sp. JOR-1; assembly: GCF_007833275.1. Classification (GTDB taxonomy): domain Archaea; phylum Halobacteriota; class Halobacteria; order Halobacteriales; family Halobacteriaceae; genus Salarchaeum. The sequence continues at coordinate 2,251,453 of NZ_CP042241.1, forward strand.
GTGCAGATGTTGGAGGTCGCGCGCTCGCGGCGGATGTGTTGCTCGCGCGTCTGGAGCGTCAGCGTGTACGCGCGCTTGCCCGCCGCGTCCTCGCTCGCGCCCACGAGGCGGCCGGGGACCTGCCGGAGGAAGTCCTCCCGGCAGGCGAACAGGCCGAGCCCCATGCCGTAGCTCGTGGGCATCCCGAGGACGGCGGCGTCCCCGACGACCACGTCCGCACCCACGTCCGCAGGGCGCTGGAGGAGGCTGAGCGCGACCGGGTCAGAGCCGAGGCAGAACAGAGCGTCGTGGTCGTCCGCGACCGCGCCGATCTCGTTCAGCGACACTTCGATGACGCCCTCGGTGCTGGGGTTCTCGGCGTACACGAACAGGGTGTCGTCGTCCACGGTCTCGCGGAGCGCGTCGAGGTCGACCATGCCGTCCTCCGTGGGGTAGGTCTCGACGGTGAGGTCGTTGCCGGCGACGTAGTTCTCGACGACGCTCACGCGCTCCTCGCGGGTGTTCTCGGGGAGGAGGACGCGCGTGCCGTCCGCCTGCCGGACGCGCTTCGCGAGCAACGCGGCTTCAGCGAGCGCGGTCGCGGCGTCGTACATCGAGCAGTTCGCGATTTCGAGGCCCGTGAGTTCGACGAGGAGGCTCTGGTACTCGAACAGCACCTGCAGGAAGCCCTGCGTGATTTCGGGCTGGTACTGCGTGTACGAGGTGATGAACTCGGAGCGCTGGCTGATGGTGTCCACCAGCGAGGGGACGTAGTGGTCGTAGTGCCCGCGCCCGAGGAACTCCGTCAGGTCGTCGTTGCGCGCGAGCAACGCCCCGATTTCGCGTCGCGTCTCCTGTTCCGTCCGGGCGTCGAGACCGTACTCGTCCGTGAACCGAACCGACTCGGGGATGTCGAAGAGGTCCTCGACGGAGTCAGCGTCGACGGCCGCGAGCATCTCCGCCGTCTCGTCGGGCGTGTGGGGCGCGTACGGGCTCCCTCCCGCGCCGCTCATCGCGTCTCACCACAGTGCGTTCGCATACGTGTCTCATGCGAGCGAGCGGATATCATACTCCCGGTTCCGGAACGCGAACCACTCCGGAATTAATACACGCCCGTGCATTACTCCGTCGCCAGTCAGGCGCAGAGTGGGCACGGACGCCGCAGAATCACTCGATTTGGTCGCGGTACTCCTCGGCGGTGAGGAGGTCGTCGAGGTCGCTCTCGTCGACGCCGTCGACTTCGAGCATCCAGCCGTCGCCAAAGGGTTCGTCGTTCACGAGTTCGGGCGCGTCTTCGAGGTCCGTGTTCGTGTCCGAAACCTCGCCGGAGACGGGGCTGTAGAGGTCGCTGACGGCCTTGATGGACTCCACGATGCCGAACTGGTCGTCCTGTTCGAGGTCGTCGCCCTCGTCGGGGAGTTCGACGAACACCACGTCGCCGAGTTCGTCCTGCGCGAAGTCGCTGATTCCCACCCGTCCGGTGTCGGGGTCGTACCATTCGTGCGATTCGAGGTAGTACAGGTCGCTGGGTACGTCGAAGCTCATGGTTCAGTCGAGGAAGCGGGGTGTCCTAAGTTCTGCCTTCTTCTCGTCGCCGCGAATCACGACGCCGACCCGGTCGCCGGGCTCGAAGTCGGTGGAGACGTAGCCCAGTCCGATGGGTTCGTCGAGCGTCGGACTCATCGTGCCGCTCGTGAGTTCGCCGATGACGCGGCCGTCGCCGTCGGTCACGTCGTAGCCGTGTCGGGGGACGCCGCGCTCGCGCAGGACGACGCCGCGGAACTTCTCCTCGACGCCTTCCTCCTTCGCGCGTTCGAGCGCGTCCCGTCCGACGAACTCCGTGTCGAGCTTGACCGTCCAGCCGATGCCGGCCTCGTAGGGCGTCCGGGGGTTCGACTCGGCATTGAAGTCCTGCCCGGAGAGCAGGAGGCCCGCCTCCATGCGGAGGGTGTCGCGCGCGCCGAGACCGCAGGGCTGGCAGTCGAACGCGTTCCAGACGGTTTCGGCGTGCTCGTTGTCGTAGACGAGTTCGAAGCCGTCCTCGCCCGTGTACCCCGACCGGGAGACGAGGCAGGAGACCCCGGCGACCTCGGTGCGCGTGGTCTCGAACATCGAGAGGTCGAGCACGGCCCCGGCGCTCGCGTCCGCGACGAGGTCGGGCGCGTTCGGCCCCTGCACGGCGACCATCCCGTACGCCGTGGTGCGGTTCTCGACGGTCGCGTCCAGCCCCCAGTCGTCCCGGTGGGCCGTCCAGCGGTCGGCCATCTGTTCGTCGTGGCCGGCGTTCGGCACGAAGAGGAAGCCGTCGCGGTCGGGGCGGTCGTAGACGACGGTGTCGTCGAGGAGGGATCCCTCGGCGGTGACGATGCTGGAGTAGTGGGCGTCGCCGGGGTCGAGCGCGCTCACGTCGTTCGTGGTGAGGCGCTGCATCAACTGTTCGGCGTCCGGGCCGGAGACTTCGATTTGGCCCATGTGAGAGACGTCGAAGACGCCGGCGTCCTCGCGGACGGCCGTGTGTTCCTCGCGGATGGAGTCGAACTCGACGGGCATCTCCCAGCCGCCGAAGTCGGTGAACGTCGCGCCGGCGGCGTCGTGGACGTCGCGGAGCGGTGGAGTCCGCAGTGACATACCCGTGTCGTCTCGCGCGGGGGTGAAAACTACGCGGGTTCGTTACGCTGGTTCGATGACGATCTTCTCCCCGACCTTCTTGAACACGACCTGGTCGCCGACCTCGACGTTCTCGCCCTGTGCGTCGAACTCTTCTCTGACGGCTTTGATGAGGCTCATCCGCCAGCGATCCGTCACTTTCGTCGTTCCGAGAATCCGCTCGTCCATACCACGGATAGACCGGGCGGCAGCCTTATGGCCTTGTAGCTATTTAGACGAAATAGTCACACAGGTGTCCGGGAACGTTCACTTCCGCGGCGGTGAAGAAGCGGCCGACGAGACGCGTGTCGTCGTCCTCAGGCCGGGTTCGACAGTCGTCCGCGACGGCGCGACCGTGGACGCGACCGTCCGCGTCGACATCGAGACCGGAACCGAGCGCACGAGCGTCTATCGGGGAACGAGCCTCGCCGACGCGACGGACGCGGCGGTCGAGGCGCTCGACGACCTCGACGCGCTCGGCGACGGCGGACTGGTCACCGTTCGGCGGCGCGAGTACTTCAGGCAGTACTGGTCTGCGAACCGGGTAGCGGACGTGACGCGCCGCCTCCGCGCCGCCGCCTACAAGTAATCGCGGAGCGCATCGAGGGGGTCGCCGTCGACCGCGAGGCTGTCGCAGCGGCGACACTGGAGGGAGACCGACACCGCGGGTCGGCCGTCGGCGGTGGCGTCTATCGGGAGCGTGTGCGAGAGCGTGAGCGAGAACGCGGTGGTGTTGTCGCAGTTCGTGCAGTGCATGGTGCGCCAGCGGGTGTGTTCCGGGGCTGGCATCCCGCGCTGGGTCGGCTTCCGCCTTCAATCCTCGCCCCGGTCGGGGACGTCGAGGCCGAGGTCGTCCGCGCGTTCGCGCCAGAACTCCTCGAACCCCTCCTCGTCGCTGCCGACGGTGGTTTCGCCGTCGCGGACGCGGTTGAGTTTGAGGTTCACCTCTTCGAGGAGCTGTTCGCCCACGTCGTCGCTCACGATGCCCTCGCGCATCACGTCCATCACGGCGGATTTCTCCTGTTTGAGGATGCGGCGTTCGCCCGTGAGCTGTTGTTCACGCCGGATTTCGGGGTTGGTCTGGAGGAGTTCGTCGATGGCGTCTTCGAGCGCGGCTTCCTCGGCCTCGTACTCGTCGGAGAAGTCGCGGTAGACGGACGCGGGGAGTTCGCCGCGGCGGCGGAGGGACTCGGCGGCGTCGAGCGCGTCCTCGACGGCTCGCTTGCGTCCGGTGAGGAGCTCGTAGAGCCGCTGGGCGTCCGTTCGGGTGACGACGCCGAGGCGGTCGAGCACGCGCCCCATCGTGAGCCCCTGGACGACGAGGCTGAAAGCGGCGACGCCGAACACGAGCGCGCGGAGTTCCTCGCGGTAGGGCGTGCCGGCGGGGAGCCCGAGGACGAGCGCGACGGGGATGGACGCGTGGAGGCCGCCCCAGACGAGCACGTGCTGGTAGGCGAACGGGATGTCGCGGTCGACGAGGCGGTTGAGCGCGGCGCAGATGGGGTAGACGGCGAGTGCGCGCGCGAGCAGGACGAGCGGGATGGCGAGCGCGATGAGCGCGGCGTGTTCGACGAGCACGTCGATGGGGGTCGTGATGCCGATCATGAGGAAGATGAAGGTGTTCGCGAGGAACGCACCCGTCTCCAGAGTGTTGAACACCGTTATCTTCGTCTGGGGACTCATCGCGTTCTCGGCGGCGCGGTCGCCGACGAAGAGACCGGCGACGACGACGGCGATGACGCCGGAGACGCCGAGGTAGTGTTCGGCGACGAGGAAGCTCCCGTACGCGAGGACGATTGCGAGCACGGTCTCGGTCATGTGCTCGTCGAGGTTGTACATCACGCGGTAGACGGCGTAGCCCGCGACGAGGCCGACGACGAGGCCGCCGCCGCTCACGACGAGGATTTCGAGCGCGACCGACCCGAGGCGGCCGGGCGTGAGGAGGTCGCTCGCGGTGAAGCCCGTCTGCTGGGACTCCTGCACGAGCTCGAGGAGAGTCATGAAGAGGACGACGCCGAGGCCGTCGTTGATGAGGCTCTCGCCCTCGACGAGCACGCTGAGGCGGTCGGGCGCGCCGAGCTCCTTGAAGAGCGCGAGCACGCTCACGGGATCCGTGGGGAGGATCATCGCCGCGAACAGCAGCGCGACGAGGAGCGGGAAGTCGAAGGCGGTCGTTCCGACGTACCCGAGGACGGCGATGGAGACGACGAGGCCGACGCCCGCGAGCGCGAGAATCGGGAGGAGGTTCTCTCGGAAGCGTTCGAGCTCCGTGTTCACCGCGCCCTCGAAGAGGAGGGGTGGGAGGAGGACGAACAGGATGAGGTCGTGACTGATGGGGATGCCGGGATGCACGCCGAGGACGGACGCGGCGAGACCCGCGAGCAGGAGCGCGATGGTGTACGGGAACCGTCCGACCTTCGCGACGAACACGCCGACCGCGGCGGCGATGATGAAGATGCCGACGAGGTCGAGCAACTGGGCTTCGATTCCGGTCGCCATTACCAGGGGATTCGCCCGGCCGGGTGTAGTGTCTTGGGGCGGATCGGAACCGTTAGGCGGAGTCGGCTCCCTCCCCGTGGTATGGGACTGCGCGACCTCGTTGACGGCGGGCGGCGGGTGGGCCTGTTCGTGGACGGGCCGAACGTGTTGCGCGAGGAGTTCGACGTGGACTTAGACGACGTGCGGGAGGCCGCCGCGGACGCGGGGACGCTCGCGGTCACTCGTCTCTACCTCGACCAGCACGCGACGCCGGGATTGATTCAGGCGGGCGAGGCACGGGGGTACGACGTGCGGGTGACGAGCGGGGACGTGGACGTGAAGCTCGCGGTGGACGCGACCGAGCTCGCGGTGACGGGCGATATCGACGTGCTCGCAATCGCGTCCCGCGACATCGACTTCAAGCCCGTGCTCGAGAAAGCGGCGCGCGGGGGCGTGGACACGCTCGCGGTCACGCCGGGCGAACACGGAAGTTCGGACGCGCTGCGGAACGCGGCGACGGACGCGGTACTGCTCGAAGAGTAGGTTCTTCAGGCGGCCGCCCGCTATCCGTGAGTATGCGCGACCTCGGCACGCCGGTTCTCGACGACCACATGCACCTCGACCCCGAGCACGCGCGGGGCATCGAGGCGGTGACGGACTTCGCGCGGAGCGGCGGCACCCACTTGCTCGTGGTGAACAAGCCCTCGTGGCACCTCGGCCCCCTCCCTGAGTCGCGGGAGGACTTCGAGCACGTGTTCGAGACGACCATCGAAATCGTGGAGCGGGCGACCGAAGAACTCCGGGGGCGGGCGTGGCCCGTGCTCGGCGTCCACCCCGGTCTGGTGTCGCAGTTGGTCGAGGACGGCCACAGTCCCGCGGACGCGGGCGACCTGATGCGGGCGGGACTGGAGGTTGCCGCGGAGTACGCCGCGTCGAGCGACGCGGTGGCGTTGAAGTCGGGGCGGCCGCACTACGACGTGTCCGAGGACGTGTGGGCGGCGTCGAACGACGTGATGCGGCACGCGTTCGCGCTCGCGGCCGACCGCGACCTCGCGGTGCAACTCCACACCGAGGCGACCGAAGACCTGACCGCGGTCGGGGAGTGGGCGGAAGCGGAGGGATTGGGGGCAGAGCGCGTGGTGAAGCACTACGCGGCGGGCGAACTCGCGGGCGTGACGCCGAGCGTGATGAGCGAGAAGGATCGACTGGAGCGCGCCGCAGAGCGCGGCGCGCCGTTCCTGATGGAGACTGATTTCGTGGACGACCCCGAGCGCCCGGGGATGGTGATGGGGCCGAAGACCGTTCCCCGTCGGGTGAACTGGCTACTCGAACACGGGTTCGAGGACGCCGTCAGGAACGCGCACGTGGAGACGCCGCGAGCGGTCTACGGTATCGACACCCAGGCCTCCCTGGCCTAAAAGAAAGGACTTTCACCCGGGCGGCCGGCGTTCTGGGTATGAGTGAGAACGAAGAAGAGTACTACGCGGACGAACGCTGGCAGAACTGGCTCGACCGGCTTCGGGACGAAGACCTCGACCCCGAGGAAGAGGACTCCGCCCGCCTCCTCCTGAACCTCCAGGACGACGTGGCCATCGCCGTCGCGAAAATCGTCACCGACCACCAGGACGGCGACCTGGACGCGGAGGAGACGCTGGACGAACTCGCGAAGATTCGGGAGACCGTGCTCGCGGAACCCGACATCGCGGACGAGGACACGCTGATGCTCGTGGACGGCGTGCAGACGAGCCTCGTCGCCGTGTTCTACTCCGCCGAGCAGTACGTCGCGGACGGCGTCGCGGACGAAGCGAGCGTCGAGGAGTACGTGCAGGCCGCCGCGGGCGCGGAGGACGAAGAGGACTTCGACCGCGCGCTCGGCCTCGCCGCCTGCGCCGGCACCCGCATCATCGACGGCGACGACCTCCCGATGGAGCTCGCGGACGACCTCGAATACGGACTGGTCGTCGAGTGGGTGAACGGCCTGGACAGCCTCCAGAGCGCGCTCGCACAGCCCGAAGTCGTCGAAGAAGACGAGTAAGGATTTATCCCGCTCGGACGGAAAGCAGAGGTAATGCGACTCCCGGAGGACGAGCGCGGGGTGACCGTGCAGATCGGCGCCATCCTGCTGTTCGCCATCCTCGTCATCTTCCTCTCCACTTACCAGGCGTACGTCGTCCCCCAGGAGAACAAGGCCATAGAGTTCCAGCACAGTCAGGCCGTCCAGTCCGACCTCGTGACGGTCCGGAACTCCATTCTCAGCGCCGCGGGCTCCGGTGCGGGCCGGCCAGAATCGGTGAAGCTCGGCACACGGTATCCCGTGCGAGCGTTCTTCGTGAACCCGCCACCAGCGACGGGGACGCTCAAGACTAACAAGAGCGGCACCGTCACCATCGCGAACGCGACGTATGCGGGTAGCAACCCCGAAACGAAGGATTTCTTCGAAGAAGACAACGTTCTTAACTACACGACGAAGTCGCTCGTGTACGAGCCACAGTATAACCTCTACAATACCGCGCCGTCTTCCGTCCTTGAGTACGGCTTGCTCTACAACGACTTCGGGTCTGTCGAGACCGTGCCGGCGATAACGGATCAGAAACTCGTTACCAACCAATCCGGCAATCCGACGATTACGCTGGTCACGCTGAACGGCACGTACTTCCAGAACGGCGTCGGCGCGACCGCGATCGACCCTGAAGTCCTAAGCGGCCCGTACGACAGCGAGCAAACGATCGAGTTGACGGGGAACGACCGCGCTCCGATTACGATCACGTTCCCGTCGCGGATGTCGGCAGGCCGCTGGGAGAACAGCACGTCACTCGACCCCCCGAACAATCCGCACGTCAAGGACGTGGAGCGGGCTAACGGTCGCGTACAGGTGACGTTGAACGCGACGTACAATTACACGTTCCGGGCGGCTCGCGTCGGCGTCGGCTCGAAGACGGAATCTCCGGATCCGGCGTACATCACCACGGACGCCGAGACGGCGACAGTGGGAGAAACGGTGACGTTCGAGGTGCGGGATAAGTACCAGAATCTGGTGAAGAAGAACGTCTCTGTAACGATGGATCCACCGAGCATCGTCGGAGAGGATGTGAAGTGGACTGGGGGAGATGGCCGGGTCAGTTTCGAGTTCACGGGTACTGCTCAAAACGCCACCGCGCGCATCACGAACAATCCAGCGCCTGCCGAATACGTCGATTTCGATGTGAAACCGGCGAGAGAGGAACCTAACGGTGGCGTTGGGAATGACACGTCTCCCTATACGGTAGCGTGGAACACCTCCTGGATTGTTAATAACAATAACGGAATCCAGTATAGTAGCAGTAACAATACATTAGTTATCGATCCCGATACGGCACCGGATCCGATTTCGGTGACCGCGAACGTCACACAGAATGACGATTCTCTCGCCGGCGTCTTCGTCGACTACGCGTCGAACTCCACTGGAATCGTCACAGGGTTCTCCCCGTCCGAGGCCACGACGGATGAGACTGGGCAGGCGATCGTCGACATGGGATGGAACAGTGGGAGCGGGGCTACAACGATCTATGCGACCGCTGGGGGAAGCGATAACCTGACGGTGAAGACCGTCAGTCCTGGAGCGATTAAGTCACCTCCCTCTATCGATTCGGTGTCGGTAACGGCGACCGGGGGAAGTGGGAAGATTACAGTCTCAGCGGGTCTGAGTGACCCAGACGGTGATCTGAAAAATGCTACGATCACCGTCGTTAACGTCAATACTGGAAACGAAGTATACACCACCGGAATTCCCAGTGTCAGTGGCGGAAGTGACTCGTTCACACGCGAAATCAGGATAGACAAAAAGCAAGAGTACAACGTGACAATCACGGTTTATGATCAAGCAGGTGCTAGCGTCAGTGAATCCCGGACTGTCAGCACATGAGGAGGAGGAGCGCCGCAAGCACATCGAAGCGCTGAACGACCCATCGACGGATAGTGACCTCGGTAATAACATCTCGTTCGACAGCGTGAACGGGTTCGCAAATGGAGAGTACCAGATCGGAACATCGCCGAAGAACCTCGCAGAATCTGCAACGATCGGGAACAACGACGAAACGGACGTTAACTTCAGATCATTCCAGACCGGGAACGGTAACGAGGTCAACATAGATGATGTGTCGGCGCTAGAAAGCGGAGAGCGTGCAGAGATAAAGGCCACATTCTACACGAGCAATGGGGGAGCCACTCGTGCTATACTTCAACACCACCTAAGTTTCGACGTTCGTCGAACGTCCTATCGACAAACCCATATAGCTAGTGTCTGTAGACGCGAGTATGACAGCAGTCGGTATCGACGCGGTCGAAATCTGGACGGGGAAACTGAAGCTCGACCTGCCGGAGACGTTCGCGCCGCAGAAGGGCGACGACCCGGAGAAGTACACGAAGGGACTCGGGCTGCGGGCGTCGAGTTTCCCGGACGCGTACGAGGACATCGTGACGATGGCGTCGAACGCGGCGTACAAGCTGATGGAGCGGAAGGGCCTCGAACCCGACGACATCGGGCGTATCGACGTGGCGACGGAGTCCGCGTTCGACAACTCGAAGCCGGTTTCGACGTACGTCGCTGGCTGCCTCGAAGAGGTGTACGACGAGGACTTCCATCACGCGAACAAGGGCGAGCGGAAGTTCGCGTGTATTTCGGGGACGCAGTCGGTCGACGACGCGTACAACTGGATCAAGGCGGGCCGGAATCGGGGTCGTGGCGCGCTGGTCGTCGCGACGGACACGGCGCTGTACGCGCGCGGCGACGCGGGTGAGGCGACGCAGGGCGCGGGCGCGGTGGCGATGTACATCACGGAAGACCCGAGCCTCGTCGAACTCAGTCACGCGCAAGGCTACGGGTCGGCGGACGAGACGGACTTCCTCAAGCCGAACCAGCAGTTCCCGAGCGTGGACGGAAAGCGCTCGGTGCAGGTGTATCTCGCGCGGATGCGCGAAGCCCTCGAAGACTACGAGTCCGTCGCGGGCGACGTGGAGCTGGAGAACTTCGAGTACGCGCCGTTCCACACGCCGTTCCCGGGGATGGTGCGGAAAGCCGCGCTGCTCGCGTACCGCCACGTCGTCCGGGACACGGAGCACGAGGACTCGCTCGCGGACGAGATCGGCCGCCAGCCGCGTCCCGGCGAGTTCGAGGACGAGGAATCCTACCAGGAGGCGATTCGGGAGTACATGGACGCGCTCGGGGACACCGAGCAGTACCAGGACTGGTATGGCGAGGTCATCGACCCGACGCTCTCCATCAGCCGCGAAGTCGGGAACTGGTACACCGGATCCGTGCACATCGCGCGGATGAGCGCGCTCCTCGAAGCCGCCGAGGACGGCACGGAGATGGCGGGCGAAACCCTCCTCGTGGGCTCGTACGGTTCGGGCGCGCAGGCCGAGATTCACGCCGAGACCGTGGCCGACGACTGGAAGGACGAGATCGAGGCGTGCGACATCTACGACCAGATAGACGACCGCTACGACATCTCCTTCGGCGAGTACGAGCAGGTGCACGACCGCCACAACCACGAGAAGCGCGTGGAACTGGAGCCGTTCACGCAGCCCGAGGGCGAGTTCGTGTTCGACGGCTGGGGGCCGATGAACGAGCGGAAGTACACGTTCGTCGAGTAGCTCAGCGTTCTGTTTTCCACCGTACGCCCGAGCGCGCGAGCGCTACACTCACGCAATCGGTCGGCGAGAGTTCATCGGGAAAGCCGACGCCAGCGAGCAGTGTGACGTGACGAGTGCGTCGCGGGCGCGAGCGAAATCCGCCGACAGCGCCCGTGACCGAACGGTGTCGGCGTGCAAGCCTACGGGAACTCGCGGAGTTCGTCCAGCATGTCTTCCGTGTCCTGGTTCGTGATGGCGAGCGAGAATCCGTCGCGCTGTGCGAGCGCGGATGCGTGCTCCCAGAGGTCGTCTTCGTCGATACCGTGGAGGAGCACGGCGTTCGGCGTGGGGTTGACGACGCGGAGCGCGACCAAGGGAGATTCGCCCCGAGAGACCTGTGTGAACACGAGCACGCGGTTCGTGCTCTGGCCGTAAAGCCGGTAGAAGTCCTCGGCAGAGAGCCGCGTGATGGCCTCGATGCTGTTGATGACGGTGTGGCCGCTCACGCGGTCGCGGTCGCCGGCAGCGACTTCCGTCGCACCGACGGCGTCGTAGAGGTCGGCGAGCGGGACGGTGGTCGCGTACTCGCGGAGGTCGAGCACCACGTCGCTCTCGAACCCCGCGGAGAGCACGCGGCCGTACTGGCGGATGCGGTCGCCGCCCCGGGCTTCGTCGATGTCGAGGAGGCCCGCGACAAGACGGCTGACGAGGCCGATGCCGGGCGAGTCGCGGCGGCCGCTCTCGTAGTCCGAGATGACGGACGAAGAGATGTCGAGTTCGTCGGCGAGCGCGGTCTGGGAGACGCCGAAGTCCGTCCGCCACTTCCGGAGGGTTGCGCCGGGGTCGTCGCTCAGCGTGACTTCGCCGGCGATGCGTTCTGCGAGGTGCGCGCGAGCGTCCCTGTCCATACCGTCCTGTTCGTCCGACAGCGAAAAAGCGTATCGACGGGCGACGAATCCGGGGTTCGAGAGCGCCAGCGCTAACTCCACCGACGGGAGACGAGTCGTATGGTCACGGTACGCGAGTACGACGACGACACGGAGGAACTCTGGCGGTTGAAGCGCGCGTTCGAGACCGGACTCGGCGAGGGAACCGGTGGCGACGCGAAGGAGGCGGCGTACGAGGCGAAACTCACCGACGGGTACCGCGCGGAGTACCTGTCCTGGGTCGCGGACTGCGTCGCGGAGAACCCGCGCTGTGTGCAGGTCGCGGTCGAGGACGGTGGGCTCGTCGGGTACGTGTTCGTGCTCCCCGAGTCGCTCGCCTACATCTGGGATTCGGCCGTGCTGAACGAGGTATTCGTCGCTGAACCCTATCGAGGAACGGGCGTTGCGGACGACCTGATGGAGGCCGCGCTGGACGCCGCGCGCGACATGGATCTTCCGCTCGACCGGATAGTGCTGGACGTGGATTCGGCGAACGAGCGCGCGCGGGAGTTCTACGACCGGTACGGGTTCAGTTCCTGGGGAGAGCTGGTTGCGCGCGACCTCTGAGCCAGCTGGCGAGTGCGCCGCCGGCCGTCGCGAACACGAGCGGATAGAGCGCGCCCGCGGCAACGGCGAGCGCGGGGTCGGGGCGGACGGTGAGGTCGCCGCGCGTGACGGTGAACGCGAAGGCGCCGAGGACGACCAGCGGGAGGAAGCCGAGCGCGACCGTGACGCCGGCGCGCGCACCCGCAGTCGGCGTTCGTGCCGTCCCGGAGCGTGCGACACCGGCGCCCGCGAGCGCGAGCAGGACGCCCGGAACGAGGTGGACGAGGGGGTTGGCGTCGGCGAGGAGGTTCTGCGTGGTGTTCCAGTAGGCGAGCGGGACGTACATCGCGCTGTAGGCGAGCCAGCCGACCGCCGTCCACGTCGGTACCGCGTCCTGGCCGAACACGCCGAGGACGAAGTTCAGCACCGCGAGTTCGTCCTCAATATCGCCGCTCGCCGTCGCGTACGCGAACGCGTACCCGATGGTGTACGTCAGCGCGCCGGCGACGACGCCGCGGATGGAGAGTCGAGTCACACTCGAGACTGGGCGGGAGCGACCGTAGCCGTTACGACCGATACACTCTTTTTCGCGATAGGAAATTGGGGTCGGTGGTGTGTTCGCAACCACTAAAGCATCCTGTCGATGCGCGTGTAATGAATCTTGTACTTGCACAATTCTTTTTTAACTCATCAATTGCACCAGTCAATTCTGACGCATCGAATTGAACAGAATCGTTTGAACTATCTGAAGAGTGTCTTTCTTGGTCTACTGATTTTCGGATAAGGTCAGAGACTGAATCATATTCGTGAGAGGTTCCCACATAGTCGTTCCAGCGGTCTTTTGGCGCATCGTCTACTACTAGCTGAGTATATGCTATTTACAGAGAGACAGACGAGCGAACAATCAGTAAGTCGTGGTGATTGTTGAATGGATTGGACGGAGAAGTACCGCCCGTCGTCGCTCTCGGAGGTTCGGGGCAACGACAAGGCCCGGGACGCCCTGAAGGAGTGGGCGGAGACGTGGGACGACCACCGGGAGGCGGTCATCGTCCACGGGTCGCCGGGCGTAGGGAAGACGTCGGCGGCGCACGCGCTCGCCAGCGACATGGGCTGGGACACCATCGAGTTGAACGCGAGCGACAGCCGGACGAAGGACGTCATCGAGCGCGTCGCGGGCGAGGCGGCGAAATCGGGGACGCTCACCGGCGGGTCGGGCGGGCGGAAACTCATCGTGATGGACGAGGCGGACAACATCCACGGGAACGCCGACCGCGGCGGGGCGCGCGCGGTGACACGCCTGGTGAAGGAGGCGAGTCAGCCGATGGTGCTCATCGCGAACGAGTACTACGACATGTCGAACGGCCTCCGGAACGCGTGCCGGGAGATCGAGTTCCGGGACGTCTCCCGGCGCAGCATCGTTCCCGTTCTGCGCGACATCTGTCGGCGGGAGGGCGTGGAGTACGAGGACGCCGCGCTGGACGCGCTCGCGCGGAAGAACGCGGGCGACCTGCGATCCGCGGTGAACGACCTGCAGGCGCTCGCGGAGACCGACGACGTGCTCGAAGCGGAGGACGTGGTGACGGGCGACCGGGACACGACGGAGGGCATCTTCGACTTCCTCGACGACGTCATCAAGAACAAGGGCGCGCAGGAGTCCCTGCAGGCGGCGTACGACGTGGACGAGACGCCGGACGACCTCCTGAACTGGGTGGAGGACAACGTCCCGAAGGATTATTCTGGATCTGAGTTGGCGGACGCCTACGGCTTCCTGTCGAACGCCGACAAGTGGCTGGGGCGGGTGCGCGCGACCCAGAACTACTCGTACTGGCGGTACGCGACCGACAACGTCGCGGCGGGCGTCGCTGCCGCGCGGCAGGGCGACCACGGCGGCTGGACGCGGTACGGTCCGCCGTCGTACTGGTCGAAGCTCGGGAGTTCGCGCGGCACGCGGGAGAAGCGGGATTACGTCGCGCGACACATCGCTGAGTCCGCGGGCGTGAGCATGGGGAGCGCGCGCCGCGAACTGATACCGTTCCTCGCGGCGATGACGCACCACTGCAAGAACCGCGAGCTCACGGTGGCGATGGCCGCCGCCTACGAGATGAGCGAGGAACACGTCGCGTTCGTCACGGGCAGCGGGAAGACCACGAACAAGGTCGAGTCCATCGTCGCTGACGCAGCGGAACTCCGCGAGGAGCGCGCGGTCGAGCACTCGGGCGGCGCGTTCGAGGGGCAAGCCGACCTCGCGGACGCGGACGCCGCGGACGGCGAACCGGACGCGGAAGACGACGTGTTCGTCGAAGAGGAGGAGTCGGCGAACGCCGACGATGAGGGCGCGGACGACGCGCAGTCCGGGCTGGAGGACTTCTTCTAGTACGGTATCACGCGGAAGCCTTCGGGGAGGAGGACGCCGAGAATCAAGAAGAGCACGGCGGCGACCGTCGCCGACGCGATGGCGTACGGAATCTGGGTGCGGACGTGGACGAGGTGGTCGCTGCCGCTCGTGGAGGACGCGAGGACGGTGGTGTCGCTGATGGGGCTGGAGTGGTCGCCGAAGATGCCGCCGGAGAACACCGCGCCGAGGACGAGGGGGAGGTTCGCGCCGGTCGCGAACGCGACGGGAATCGCGATGGGGAACATGATGCCGTACGTCGACCACGAGGAGCCGTCGCTGAAGCTGATGAAGCTCGTGGCGAGGAAGACGAGGACGGGGATGAACGCGGGCGGGATGCCGGCGAACCAGTCGGTGACGAAGCTGCTGATGCCGAGGACGGTGACGCTGTTCTGGATGCTTGACGCGAGCATGAGGATGACGGCGGCGAGGAAGATGCCCTTGAAGCCGGTGAGCAGGGCGTCGGTGCCGTCGTCGTTCGAGGGGATGTCGCCGCGGACGCGGTAGAGGACGAACGCGACGACCATCGCGGTCGTGGCGGCGAGGCCGAGTTGGACGCCGCCGATGTGGAGCGCGAACGTGCCGGCCGCGGTCTCGATGAGCGCGCGGCCCGTCCAGAACATCGCGCCGAGCGCGACGAGAACCATCACGGCGAGCGGAATCGCGAAGTTCGTCCAGCGCGGGGTCGCGCCCTCGTACATGGCGTACTCCTCCATCTCCTCGGAGATCATGGGATCCGCGTCGGGGCCGACGACGCCGTCGCCGGCGCGGGCGCGTTCCTCCTCGGTCTTCATGCCGAAGGCGTTCGGGAGCACCTGCCAGGCGACGAGCGCGGCGACGAGGAGCGCGGTCCACGAGTAGAACCCGAACGCGATGCTGTTGAAGAAGAGCGGCCAGAGGGCGTCCGTGACGACTTGAACGCCGTCGCCGCTCCGGGTGACGTACGAGGAGAGCGCGTCCGGAAGTTGGCCCTGCTGGGCGGCTTGTTTGACGCCAGCGGCGATGAAGGAGATGAGGGCGGCGCCCCACGTGGAGTAGAACGCGAGGCGGGCGGCGGGACTGCCGGCCGAGTCGACGTAGTACGCGAGTTTCGCCCGCGACACCTGATACTTGTCGGTGAGCGGGCGCATCATCGACCCGACGACGAGGCAGTTGAAGTAGTCGTCAATGTGGATGAGGATGCCGGCGAGGAAGGTCGCCTTCTCGGCGTCCGCGGCGGAGTCGACGCGGGACGCGAGCGCGTCGAGGACGCCCTGGATGGCCCCGGCGCGAATCATCAACCCCATCATGCCGCCGATAGCGAAGATGGCGACGAGGACGTTCTCGACGTACCAGGCGCTGCTGAACAGCGGCGAGGTGGCGACGAGCGTCGGCAGAACCTTCAACCCGAAGAGCGCGCCGAGGGCGTTCCCGGCGTTCACGGGCCCGAGTTCCACGCCGAGAACGCGAACGACGGGGACGAGCTGGGTCGCGACGACGGTTCCGGGCACGCCGACGACTGTCGGTTGGAGCGCGCCGTAGACGACCGCTGCGCTCGCGACGCCGACGAACAGTCCGACGAGCGCGTCCTTCGTGTACCACGCGAGGGAGATCGCGAAGAGCGCCGGGACGAGCGACCACGGACCGGCTGTAATCGATTCGAGCGCCATACGGGCGGCGTCACACCGGGAGCGTGAAAACGTTGTGCACGAAGCCGGTAGTATGCGAGCCGCAGTCCTGCGCGAGTACGGGGAACCGCTCGACGTCACGGAAGTCGACCGACCGACGGCCGCCCCGCACGGGGTCGTGGTCGAGGTGGACGCCTGTGGGGTGTGTCGGAGCGACTGGCACGCGTGGAAGGGCCACGGGGAGTGGGCGGACGACGACGTTCCCACGGGGCAGATTCTGGGCCACGAACCCGCGGGACGAGTCGTCGAGGTCGGCGACCGGGTGTCGGAGTTCGCGGTCGGCGACGCGGTGGCGGTGCCGTTCTGCCTCGGCGACGGGTCGTGTCCGCGGTGTCTCGCGGGGCACGGGAACCGCTGTGAGGACGGGTACGCGCTCGGGTTCGAGCCCGCGGTTCCGGGCGCGTTCGCGGAGTACGTCGCGGTGCCGCACGCTGACTACAACGTCACGCACCGCCCCGAGTCCGTGTCGGCGCGCGCGGCGGCGGCGCTCGGCTGTCGGTTCATGACGGCGTTCCACGCGCTCGCGCACCGCGCGCCGCTCGACGCGGGCGACTGGGTCGCCGTCCACGGCTGCGGCGGCGTCGGGCTGTCGGCGGTGCAGGTCGCGAGCGCGCTCGGCGCGCGCGTCGTCGCGGTCGACATCCGGGACGACGCGCTCGACGCCGCGGCCCGGATGGACGCGGCCGAAACAGTGAACGCCGCCGAGGCGGACGCCGCCGCGGAGATCCAGGAACGCGTCGGCGGCGCGCACGTGTCGCTGGACGCGCTCGGGAGCGCGGAGACGTGCCGGGCGTCCGTCGAGAGCCTGCGGTCGGGCGGCACGCACGTCCAGCTCGGCCTCACCACGGACGCCGAGAAGGGGGAGGTGAGTCTGCCGACGGACTACATGACCCGGCACGAACTCTCCTTCCTCGGGTCGCGGGGGATGTCGCCGACGAGCTACGACGAACTGTTCGCGCTCATCGACGCCGAGAAGGTAGACCCGGGCGCGCTCGTCACGCGCGAACTCTCGCTGGACGCGGTTCCGGAGCGGCTGGCGGCGATGGACGACTACGGGACGAACGGCGTGGAAGTGGTGACGGAGTTCTAGACTTCGAGGAACTTCGAGAGGAACTGTTGGGCGCGATCCGTCTCCGGGTTCTCGAAGAACTCCGCGGGAGGGGCTTCCTCGACCTTCTCGCCGTCCGCCATGAGCACGATGCGGTCTCCGACCTCGCGCGCGAACCCCATCTCGTGGGTGACGACCATCATCGTCATCCCCTCGTCCGCGAGGTCGCGCATCACGGACAGCACTTCCCCGACGAGTTCGGGGTCGAGCGCGCTCGTCACCTCGTCGAACAGCATCACGTGCGGATGCATCGCGAGCGCTCTGGCGATGGCGACGCGTTGCTGTTGGCCGCCGCTGAGCTGGTGGGGATACGAGTCGGCCTTCCGTTCGAGCCCGACGCGGCTCAGGAGGTCGCGCGCCGTGCGTTCGGCCTCGTCTCCCGAGACACCCTTGACCTTTCGCGGGGCGAGCGTGATGTTTTCGAGCGCGGTCTTGTGCGGGAAGAGGTTGAACGACTGGAACACCATGCCGATTCGCTGGCGGAGGCGGTTGATGTCCGTCTCGGGGTCGGTGAGGGAGACCCCCTCCAGTCGGATCTCGCCGGACTGAATCTCCTCGAGGCGGTTCGTACACCGAAGGAGTGTGGATTTCCCGCTCCCCGAGGGGCCGACGACGACGACGACTTCGCCGTCCTCGACGTCGAGGTCGATATCCTTCAGGACGTGGTTCTCGCCGAAGTACTTGTTCACGCCGTCGAAGACGAGCTGTGCCTCGCTCATTCGTGGCCACCTCCCGGGGTCGCGCGGCGTTCCATGTACCGCACGAGCGCGCCGAGCGGCACCGTGAGCGCGAGGTAGGCGACGGCGACGATGATGATCGGCGTCCACGCGTCGAACGTCGCCGAGTAGATGCTCCGGAACGCGTCGATGAGTTCGGGGACGGCGATGAACGTCAACAGGGACGTGTCCTTGATGACGATGACGAGGTCGTTTCCGATTGCGGCGAGCGCGTTCCGCCACGCCTGGGGGAGGACGACCTCCCGCATCGACTGGACGTAACCCATCCCGAGCGACCGCGCGGCCTCCATCTGGCCGTCGGGGACGGCGTCGATGCCGCCGCGGACGGCCTCACCGATGTACGCGGAGTGGTTGAGCGTGAGCGCGAGAACGGCGGCCGGGTACTTCCAGTCCGGCGGGAACGCGCCCGGCCAGAGCTCCGGAATCCCGAAGTAGACCATCACGAGCTGGAAGAGAAGTGGCGTTCCGCGGAAGAACTCGACGTAGACGGTCGAGACGCCGTACGTGATGCGAGTGTTCGAGACGCGTCCCAGCCCGACGAGCACGCCACCGACGAGCGACGTGAACGCGCTGACGACGAAGATGCCGAGCACGATGAGGAACGCGTTGACGAACTGCGGGTAGATGACCTCGACGAGGAGCGACGGGTCGACCTGGAGAACTGCAGCGCCGAGGAACAGAGCCGTTACAGCCGAGAACGCGACCGCTGCGGCGATACCGATCGCACGATACGTGCTGTCCGAGGGCGCGTCCGAGCCGTGACCGTCCGCCGCCGTGGTGGGCGATAGCTGGGACATCGAGCGATTAGCCCGCGAAGTACTCGTTGTATATCTCGTCGTACGTGCCGTTCTCGCGGATGGTCGCGAGCGCCTCGTTCACGTCAGCGCGGAGGTCGTCGTCGTCCTGGCGGAACGCGATACCGTAGTCCTCGACGGTGAGCGTGAGGTACGGCGGGGCCTCCCGGCCCTGTTCGGTCGCCGCGCCCTCCCCCTCGACGAACCGGAGGTCTTCGGGGTTCTTGCTGACGTACTCCGCGCTGACCGTGTTGTCGTTGATCACCGCGACGACCTGATTGTTGAGGAGGCTGCTGAACGCGGCCGCGATCTGGTCGTAGGAGTTAATCTGGAGGTCGCCGTTGAACTCGGCCTTGAGTTCCTGCGCGGCGCTCTCTCCCGTGGTTCCCTTCTGCACGCCGACGGTCTTCCCCTTGAGGTCGGACTTCTCGTCGATCGGGGAGTCCTGCCGAACGACGATGGTCTGGTACGCCGTGAAGTACGGGTCGGAGAAGTCCACGCTCTCCGCGCGCGTCTCCGTGATGGTCATCGCGGACATGATGACGCGGAAGTTCTTCGCCTTGAGCGAGTTGATGATGGTGTCGAACGAGGTGTCCTGGAAGTTCGGGTTCATGCCGAGCTGGTCGCCGAACACGGCCTCCGCGATGTCCACGTCGAACCCGCGGAGCTCTCCTTCCGTGGTGGTGTACTCGAACGGCGGGTAGGGGATGTCGCTCCCGATCTGGATGGTGTTTTCGCCGCTGCCGCCGCCGAACCCGAGGCAGCCGGCGAGGCCGAGCGTGGCCGCTCCGGCTGCGGTTCCTTTGAGGTACGTACGCCTGCTCGTTTCGTCCATACTACCCGTATTAAACGCCATCTCGTATAAACTGTTTACCCCTGCCGCAACGTTCACTCGGCGGTCGGGCGGGCGCGATCCCCGCGGTCGGGAGTGCGTGCGGCGACACCGGCGGCGACGAGCGCGAGCGCGGCGGCGACGTAGGCGGCGAGTTCGACGGGCGTCGTGACGAGTACCAGTCCGACGGTGAGCGCGGTTTCGCCGAGGTAGAACCCGATTGCAGCGCCAGCGGCGGTGCGGGCGCGTGCGGAGAGGCCGGTGTTCCAGCAGAGCGCGGCGAACAGCGCGGCGAACCCGAGGAGGGCGGCGAAGTGGTAGAGCGTCTGGGCGGTCGCGGTGTAGGCGAAGAGGAGGTCGCGGGCGAGCAGGAGGTGCGCGAGGAACGCGCCCGCGCCGACGGTGAGTGCGGTCTGGGAGGCGTTCGGGCCGACGCGCCCGGCGCGCTGGTACGCCCACGCGGTCGCGGCGACGAGCGCGGCGAAGATAGCGAACGCGGCGACGAAGTGCAGGGACTGCACGGGCGGCGCGTACCCGCCCTCGACGAGTCCGGCGAAGGTGACGGTGGTGCCGCCGAGCACGACCTGAAGCGGGAGGATGAAGAGCGCTATCCAGCCGGAGCGACTCGCGTTCGTGTCCGGGAACCGATGCTGGAGAACGAGCGCGTTCCCGAAGATGACGAAGCCGACAGCCATCGCGACGAACCGGTGGAACCACTCGATGAACTGCGGGAGCGTGAGACCGATCGGGGAGAGCTGTCCGGCGCACCCGGGGTACGTCTCGTTACAGGTCGCGCCCGCGCCGACGGCGGCCGTGTAGAGGCCGAGCAGGAGGAGGAAGAACGTCACGCCGGTAGTGGCGAGCGCGATCTCGGGGGCGTGGTCGTCCAGCCACGCGACGGCCCGTCGAAGGGAAGCCATAGACGGTGGTTCGCCGGCGTCCTACTTAGGAACACAGGTCCTGTATTCGTCGTCTGTCGAAACGGCCTTCGACGGGTTCGGGTAGTTTTTTGGCGTTCGGTGTCGGGGAGTCGGTATGGGACTCGACGAGGACGCCTTAGACTACCACCGCGAAGACCCGCCAGGGAAGATAGAGATATCGACGACGAAACCGACGAACACGCAGCGAGACCTCTCGCTCGCGTACTCGCCCGGGGTCGCCGCGCCCTGCGAGCGCATCGCGAGCAATCCCGACGACGCCTACCAGTACACGGCGAAGGGGAACCTCGTCGGCGTCGTCTCGAACGGCTCGGCCGTGCTCGGCCTCGGCGACATCGGCGCGCAGGCGTCGAAGCCCGTGATGGAGGGCAAGGGCGTGCTGTTCAAGCGGTTCGCGGACATCGACGTGTTCGACATCGAACTCGACCAGAGCGACGCCGAGGACATCGTCACGTCCGTCTCCGCGATGGAACCGACGTTCGGCGGCATCAACCTTGAGGACATCAAGGCCCCCGAGTGCTTCGTCATCGAGAACCGCCTGCGGGAGGAGATGGACATCCCGGTGTTCCACGACGACCAGCACGGGACGGCCATCATCTCGGGCGCGGCGCTCCTGAACGCCGCCGACATCTCCGGGAAAGACCTCGAAGACGTGGAGGTCGTGTTCTCGGGCGCGGGTGCGTCCGCCATCGCGAGCGCGCGGTTCTACGTCTCGCTCGGCGTGCGCAAGGAGAACATCACGATGTGCGACTCCTCCGGCCCCATCACGCCCGGCCGCGAGGACGTGAACGAGTACAAGCAGGAGTTCGCGCGCGAGACCGACGCGGACGACCTCGCGGACGCGATGGCGGGCGCGGACGTGTTCGTCGGGCTCAGCGTCGGCGGCATCGTGAGCGAGGAGATGGTGGCGTCGATGGCGGACGACCCCATCATCTTCGCGATGGCGAACCCCGACCCCGAGATCGGGTACGACGAGGCGAAGTCCGCGCGCGACGACACGGTCATCATGGCGACCGGGCGCTCCGACTACCCGAACATGGTGAACAACGTCCTCGGGTTCCCGTTCATCTTCCGGGGCGCGCTCGACGTGCGCGCGACGGACATCAACGAGGAGATGAAGGTCGCGGCGGCGGAGGCGCTCGCCGACCTCGCGCGCCAGGACGTGCCGGACGCGGTCGTGAAGGCGTACGGCGACCAGCCCCTGCAGTTCGGCTCCGAGTACATCATCCCGAAGCCGCTCGACCCCCGCGTGCTGTTCGAGGTCGCGCCCGCGGTCGCGGACGCCGCGATGGAGACCGGGGTCGCCCGGGAGTCCGTCGACCTCGAAGAATACAGGGAACGCCTCGAAGCCCGCCTCGGCAAATCGCGGGAGATGATGCGGGTCGTGTTGAACAAGGCGAAGAGCGACCCGAAGCGCGTCGCGCTCGCGGAGGGCGACAACGAGAAGATGATTCGCGCGGCGTACCAGCTCCAGGAGGAAGGCATCGCGGAGCCCGTTCTCCTGGGAGACCGCGGCACCATCGAGGGGACGGTCGGCGGCCTCGGACTGGACTTCGACCCCGAAATCGTCGACCCGGACGAGGGCGACCACGACGCGTACGCCGACCGCCTCCACGAACTCCGCAAGCGCAAGGGCGTGACGCGGAGCGAAGCGGGCGAACTCGTGGCGAAGGACTCGAACTACCTCGGGAGCGTGATGGTCGAGGAGGGCGACGCGGACGCGCTCCTCACCGGCCTCACCCACCACTACCCGAGCGCGCTCAAGCCGCCGCTCCAGGTCATCGGCACCGCGCCGGACGCGGACTACGTCGCGGGCGTCTACATGCTGACGTTCAAGAACCGCGTCGTGTTCGCCGCGGACACCACGGTGAACCAGGATCCCTCGAAGGAGGTGCTGGCGGAGGTCGCGGAGCACACCGCGGACCTCGCGCGCCGCTTCAACGTCGACCCGCGCGTCGCGATGCTCTCCTACTCGAACTTCGGCAGCGTCGACACAGAGGGCACGCGGAAGGTGCGTGACGCCGCGAAGTCCCTGCGCGAGAACCCCGAGGTCGACTTCCCGGTGGACGGCGAGATGCAGGCGGACACCGCCGTCGTCGAGGATATCCTCTCCGGAACGTACGACTTCGCGGAGCTCGAGGAGGCCGCGAACGTCCTCATCTTCCCGAACCTCGAAGCCGGAAACATCGGGTACAAACTCCTCCAGCGTCTCGGTGGCGCGGACGCCATCGGCCCGATGCTCGTCGGGATGGACGAACCCGTCCACGTCCTCCAGCGCGGCGACGAAGTCAAAGATATCGTCAACCTCGCGGGAGTTGCGGTCGTCGACGCGCAAGAGGAGTAACCGCGGTTTCTCGGTTTCGTCGGTTCTCCGCTCGTTAGACGCCGAGCCACTCGTCGTCTCGCACCGCGTAGTCGTTCGAGCGACAGAATTTCGCGGCGCGTCGGCGAACGTCTCTCGACCCGGGGAGGGCGTTCTTCTGGCTGATGCGTTCGACGATCCAGTCGGTGACGACGTCGATTCCCTCGTCCTCGTCGTCCTCGTCGATGTCCTCGAGCGCGCGGAGGGTCTTCTCGTAGGCGTGGCGGCGCTCCCGGTCGAAGTCGAGGTTCTGAATCGGTCTGCTGGCTTCGACGATGCGCTTCATCGCCGCGGCGATTGTCGGTCGCTGGACTCGGACGCGGACGGCCCGGGGCGACGGGAAGGTCTCCGCGTCGGTGTCGGGAACGAGATCCGAGACGGTGTACGTGGCGTTCGAGGCGACGACCTCGCGGTCGCCGACCGCCGCGACCACTTCGGTTCCCGTCGCCGGGAAGTCGACGGCGTCGAGGGCCGCGTCGAGTTCGTCGAGCACGGATTCGTCGACGGGCGGTTCGGTCTCGTGCCAGCGTTCGAGTTCCGTCGCGATGTTCCGCTCGTCCTGCTGGCGTTCGGCGTCACGCGCTTTCTTGTCTCGTCCGCTCTTATCATCGGCCATTCCTAACACTTCGTGGTCGAGTCGGATAGTCCTGTGGTCGGTCGCGGCGCACGCGGCTATCGCGGAGGCAGGACAGTCGTTATACGATAGTGGTTCGACACGTTCGGTAGAGTACTATCGGAGTTCGTCTCGTCCTGGGCTCCGGTCGCGGTTCCGTTCGCCGTGGTGCTTGCGTACGTCGTGGCGAAAGTCATGCTCCAAGCGCCCTTTGAGGGGAAGCGACCGAATCTCGGCGATATCGGCCAGTGGGAAACGGTAAGGACGGCTGACCACCGGCGTATCTGAATCAGCGTTCAGACAGTAACGCCTATCTGAATGGTGATTCAATCAGTGAGTGATGAGTGAGAGTGAGCGGCTCCGTCGGAAGGTCGACGCCGACCTCGGCGGGTGCTGCGACGCGGACGTGGCGAACCGACTGAGCGAACTGCGCGCGCTCGCGGACGACGCCGACGAGCGCGCCGGAACGAGAGCGGTGTTCGCCGTGCTCGGAGACGAGACGCGAAACCGCCTCGTGCGCGTGCTCGCGGCGAGCGACGACCGGCTCTGTGTCTGCGAACTCGAACCGCTCTTCTCGGTGAGCGAGAGCGCGCTGAGCCACGCGCTCTCCGACCTCGCGGACGCCGGCCTCGTCACGCGGGAGAAGGAGGGGAACTGGCGGTACTACGAGACGACAGAGCGCGCCGAGCGCCTGCTCGCCGCCGCGGAGGCCGACGCGTGATCCACGTCGAACCGACGGCTCGACTACCGCACACTCGCCACCCGGAGGGGCTCGCGTGAGCGACAGCCTCGGGGTCTTAGACCGGTATCTCACGCTCTGGATCGCGCTCGCGATGCTCGTCGGGGTCGGACTCGGGCGGTTCGCGCCGGGGTTCGTGGACGTGCTGAACGCGGTGCAGTTCCACGGCACCAGCGTCCCCATCGCCGTCGGGCTGTTCGTGATGATATTCCCCATCATGGCCGAAATCGAGTACGACCGCATCCCGCGCGTCACGCGAACTGCACGTCGCGAAATCGGGCTGACGCTCGCGTTCAACTGGCTCGTCGCGCCGTTCGTGATGTACGGACTCGCGACGCTCTTCCTCGGCGGCCACCCGGGCTACATCACGGGCCTCGTCCTGGTGGGTATCGCGCCCTGCATCGCGATGGTGCTCGTCTGGAACGAACTCGCGTCCGGGAACCAGGAGCTCTGCGCGGTCTGCGTCGGCGTGAACAGCCTGCTCCAGATCGCGCTGTTCGTCCCGTACGCGTTCCTCTTCCTCACGGTACTCCGGGGGACGAGCGTCGACGTGTCCATCCCGCTGGTCGCGACGATGGTCGGGGTCTTCCTCGGCCTCCCGCTCCTGCTCGGCTACCTCGTTCAGCGCACCGCCTTCCGTACGGTCGGCCGGCGCGCGTACTACGACCGCGTCATCCCTCGCATCAGTCCGTTCGGACTGCTCGGACTCCTGTTCACCGTCGTGGTGATGTTCGCGCTGAAGGGCGACTACATCGTCTCCAACCCCGGCGAAATCGCGCTCATCGCGCTCCCGCTCCTCCTGTTCTTCGTCGGGCTCTGGGCGCTCGCGTACGGAACCAGCGCACTCCTCGGGTTCGACTACACCGAAGCGATCAGCGTCGCGTTCACCGCGTCCTCGAACAACTTCGAACTCGCCATCGCCGTCGCGGTCGCCGTCTTCGGCATCGGAAGCGACGTGGCGCTCGCGACCGTCGTCGGCCCCCTCATCGAGGTGCCCGTGATGCTCGCGCTCGTCCGCGTCGCACTCGCCACCCGCGGACGACTGTTCGGCGACGAAACGGAGGTGACGGGCGTTGCCTACACCGACTAAGAACGACGAACCGACCACCGTCGCGTTCGTCTGCGTGCAGAACGCGGGCAGAAGCCAGATGGCGTACGCGTTCGCGGAGCGCGAGAAGCGCGAGCGCGGCCGCGACGACCTCGAATTCGTGACGGGCGGGACGCGGCCGGCCGACCACGTCCATCCCGGGGTCGTGGAGGCGATGCAGGCGGCGGGAATCGACATCTCGGCGCGCGTGCCGCGTGAGGTGTCGTTCGCGGAGATTCAGGACGCCGACGTGGTGATAACGATGGGGTGTTCGGCGGAGGACGTGTGTCCGGCGAACTGGTCGGGGGAGAACCGGGACTGGAACCTCGACGACCCGGACGGGAAGTCCCCCGAAGAAGTCGCGCGGATTCGGGACGACATCGAGGCCAGGGTGCAGGAGTTGTTCGAGGAGTTCTAGCGGTTCGCGCGGCTCGGCGGCGGGATCTGCGGTTCCGGTTCGTCGAGTCCGGGGAGGAGGCACTTCGGGGGCTCGTCGTTGACGTGCGCGTACTCGTTGGGCGCGTTCGCGAGGACGTGCGCGGGGTTCCGGCCGCTGGGGAGGGCGGCGGCGCGGAGTTCCGTGAAGGAGGCGACGCGTGCGCGGATACCGCGCCAGTGATGGCCGACCGTCGACGGGACGGAGACGTCGCGGAGCGGCCGGTAATCGGGGCCGTTCGCGGCGAGCGCGGCGAGGTTGACGTTCGCGGCGACCTCGTCGTGGTCGACGAGCACGCCGACGCGGGCGTCGCGGGGCGCGCGTGCGGCGAGTACGTCGAGACCGAGGTGGAGCGCGCGGTACTCCGCGACGTTGTTGTCCGGAACGCGGTCGGGGACGGCGAGGCGGGCGACGCGCTCGCCGCTCCGTGATTCGATGATGACGCCGAGACCGCCCGTTCCGTCCACGTACGAACCGTCGGTGGCGACGTAGAAGTCTCGATGATGGGTGTGCGGGGGATGGGCGATGTGGGGAGTCGGCGCGTCGTCGAAGAGTGTCCTGAGGCTCGAGCGCCCGGCGTGCGCCATGTGTCGTGATTGGGGTGATAGAACTTAAATCGTGCGCCGGTTTGTCCTCCACGACGCCGTGTACATCAGCGGATATAGCACAGCGTATATATGCGTCGGCCGTGTCAGAGTGCGGTATGGCAGGTACTGACGAACAAAATTCGACGAGCCGGCGGACGTTCCTGACCGGCGTCGGTGGCGCGGCAGTGACCACCGCGCTCGCCGGCTGTCAGGGCGGCGGCGACACGACGACCGACACGACGACCCAGGGGACGACCCAGGGGACGACGAACGAGCTTCAGGATTTCCCCGTGACCATCACGCAGGGTCAGATGCCGACGACGCTCGACCCGCAGGACCACCGGTCGACGCCGACGGACAACGTCGTGCTGCACACGTACGAGGGGCTGCTGTCCCGCAGCCGCACCGGGCAGATGCAGGCGCAACTCGCGACCGACTGGGAGCGCATGGAGGACGGCCGGGTCCGCTTCCAGATTCGGGACGGCCCGACGTTCCACAGCGGGAACGACCTCACGCCCGGTGACGTGGCGTACTCCATCAACCGCATCGTCAAGCCCGACGTCGGCATCAACAGCCCGCAGTCGGACCAGCTCGCGGGCGTGACGGGTGCGGAAGTCGTCGACGGTGAGCGCGCGGTCGACGTCATGTCGAGCGGCCTGAACCCCATCGTGTTCTCGCTGTTCGCGACGTACGGCGACGTGATGGAGCAGGCGTGGGTCGAGGAGAACAGCACGGACTACATCGCGACCCACATGAACGGCACGGGACCGTTCGAGTTCAGTGACTACGAGCAGGGCGTCAACGTCGTGCTCGAACGCTACAACGACTACTGGCAGGAACCCGCGGCGGTCTCCGAACTGACGTTCAACGCAGCAAAGGAGTCCAGCACGCGCGTGAACCAGCTCATCGCGGGCGAGACGGACGTGGTCGTGAACGTCCCGCCGCAGGACATCGCGCGCGTCCAGAACGGCGAGAACACGCGCATCGACGCCGTGTCGAGTTCGCGCGTCATCTACAACGCGATGCGGTACGACGTGGAGCCGTTCGACTCGCCGCAGTTCCGGCAGGCGATGAACTACGCCGTGGACATGCAAGCGATCATCCAGAGCGTGCTCGACACGTTCGGGGACGCGACGAGCCAGCCGACACTCGAAGGGTTCGTCGGGTTCAACGAGGAGCTCACCCCGTACCCCCACGACCCCGCTCAGGCCGAACAGCTCGTGGAGGACAGCGGGTACGCGGGCGCAGAAATCGAACTCCACACGCCGGTCGGTCGCTACCTGAAGGACGTGGAAATCGCGCAGGCGGTCGTGAACCAAATCGACGAACTCCCGAACGTCTCCGCGACCCTGAATCAGCGCGAGTTCGCGTCGCTCGCGGGCGAACTCACGGACGGCGACATCACGACGAGTCCGCACTGGTACCTCATCGGCTGGGGGAACGCGACGTTCGACGCGAGCCAGACGCTGGTTCCGCTGCTGACGAGCAACGGCGCGCTAACCTCGTACAAGAACGACGAGTTCGACTCGCTCGTCGAGCAGGCGCAGAGCGAGTCCGACCCCGCCCAACGCAAGCAGTACCTCGAAGACGCGAACGCACACGCGAACGAGCAGGCGCCGTGGATCTTCCTGAACCGCCAGTACAGCGTGTACGGTGTCTCCCAGCGCGTGTCGTGGCGGGCGCGTCGTGACGAGCGGATCGACGCGTACGCGATGAGCCAAACGTAACTCCTCCATCATGTCTTTCGCTCGTTTCATCTCGAAACGGATACTCCAGGGTATCCTCGTCATCTGGGGCGTGGTGACGGTGGTGTTCCTGCTGCGGTACCTGACGCCGGGGAATCCGGTGTCGTTCATCGCGCCGCTCGACGCGGGGCCGGAACTCCGGGCGCGTATCGCCGCGGAGCTCGGGCTGAACCAACCCATCCACGTCCAGTACTGGAACTACCTCACGGGCGTCATGCAGGGCGACTTCGGACAGTCCTACATCGTCGCGAAGGGACTGCCCGTCTCGGAGGTCGTGCTCGGACGGCTGCCGGCGACTATCGAGATGGCGGTCGCGGCGTCCGTCGTCGCCATCATCCTCTCGATTCCGCTCGGCGTCATCAGCGCGACGAACCGCCACGAGCCGAGCGACTACCTCGCGACGACGTTCTCCCTCGTCGGTATCAGCACGCCGAACTTCTGGCTCGGCATCATGCTCGTGCTCGTACTGTCGATTCAGCTCGACCAGCTCTCGGGCGCGTGGGCGTGGCTCGGCTGGTTCAGTCCGCCGACGAGCGGGATGGCTCGCTACGAGGGGAATCCCATCCTGTTCTACGACGGTCTTCGGTATCTCGTGATGGGGAACGTACAACCGATGATTTCGTGGTTCCAGCACATGGCGCTCCCCGCGATAACGCTGGGGACGTACTTCACCGCGCTCATCACGCGACTCACGCGGAGCGGGATGCTGGACGAACTCGGGCAGTCGTACGTGCAGGCGCTGCGAGCGAAAGGGCTCCCGGAGACCCGAACGCGGTACCGGCACGTCCTCAAGAACACGCTCATCCCCATCATCACGGTGCTCGGCCTCCAGTTGGGGACGCTCATCGGTGGTGCGGTCATCACGGAGAGCGTGTTCGACTGGCCGGGACTCGGCACCCTCCTCATCGACGCCATTAATCGGCGTGACTGGACGGTTATCCAGGGGTCGCTCATCGTTATCGGCTGTGGTTTCGTCCTCATCAACATCCTCGTGGACGCGCTGTACGCGTACGTCAACCCCCAGGTGGTGAACGAGTAATGAGTCTCCTCAGTGATTTCTTCGACTGGCTGTTCGGCGGTATCGCCGCGGTGCTCGGAAAGGCCGCGTCGCCGCGGACGATTCGAAACCTCAAATCCGAGCTATCGCGGAGTCTGCTCGCGAAACTCGGCGTGGCGTTGCTCGCCGTCATCGTGCTGGCGGCGGTGTTCGCGCCGTTCATCGCACCGAACAACCCGACCGCACAGCACTTGAACCAGACGCACCTGCCGCCGCTCGGGTTCAGCGCGGAGCAGACGCAGACGACGTCTAAGGTCGTGAATGGCACGGTGACTATCGTCAAGGAAACCGTGTACGTGAGTGCGGACGCGACGTACCCGCTCGGCACGAACTCGCTCGGGCAAGGAATGTTCTCGCGAATGCTGTACGGGGCGCGCGTGAGCCTGCTCGTCGGCCTGCTCGGTTCCGGTATCGCGGCGTTCGTCGGCGTGGCGGTCGGACTGTCGGCGGGCTACTACGGCGGGAAGGTCGACGACGCGCTAATGCGGGGGGCGGACGTGATGCTCGCGTTCCCGTCGCTCGTGCTCGCGGTGGCGCTCGTCGGTCTGTTCGGAAAGCAAGGCGTTCCGGTGCCGGACCCGTTCGTCGCGCTCGGACTCGCGCCCGGGATGCCGGAGTCGTTCAAGATTCCGGGGACCGTTATTCTCGTGGTCGCGCTCGTGAACTGGGTGTGGTTCGCGCGGGTGGCTCGCGGCGAAGCCCTCACGCTCGTCGACCAGGAGTACGTGAAAGCGGCGCGCAGCGTCGGGGCGAGCAACTTCCGCATCCTGCGGTCGCACGTCCTTCCGAACGCCATCACGCCGATTCTCGTGCTGGCGACGATTCAGGTCGCGGCCATCATCCTCCTCGAATCCTCGCTGTCCTTCCTCGGGTTCTCCGGCACCACGCTCTCGTGGGGCTTCGACATCTCGCAGGGACGCCAGTACCTCGCAACCTCGTGGTGGATTTCGACCGTTCCGGGTATCGCCATCGTGCTGTCCGTCATCGGCATCAACCTCATCGGGGACTGGCTCCGGGACGCCCTCGACCCCGGTATCGAGGGGGAGGGGGGTGTCTGAGATGACGGACGTGCTTCGCGTCGAGGGACTCTCGACCCGGTTCTTCACGGAGAAGGGCCAGGTGAACGCCGTCGAGGACGTGAGCTTCACCATCGAGAGCGGGGAAGTGTTCGGGGTCGTCGGGGAGTCCGGGAGCGGGAAGTCCGTCACCGCGCTCTCCATCGTCGACCTCGTCGAGAACCCCGGAAAGGTGACGGACGGCGAAATCTGGTATCGGCATCCCGACCTCGCCGAGCGCGCACGCGAGGAGTACGACGACGAGACGGTGGACGGCGAGTACGTCGATCTCCTCCAGTTGCCGGAGCGAGAGCGCCGCGCGCTGCGTGGGCCGGACTTCGGGATGATATTCCAGGATCCGATGAGCAGCCTCAATCCCTCCGTGACGGTCGGCGAGCAGATAGCGGAGGCGGTGGAGGTGCAGCGTCGCGCGGAGGCGAACCCGCGCGCCACTCGGTCGCGCACGCAGGGCTACGGACTGGGGTCGCTGTTCGCGGACGCGCTGTTGCCGACGAAGAGCTACGTGTCCGAGGAGGCGCGGTCGCGCGCAATCGAACTCCTCGACCTCGTGGGGATTCCGGATCCGGAGGAGCGCTACGACGAACACCCCCACCAGTTCAGCGGCGGGATGCTGCAGCGCGCGATGGTCGCGCAGGCGCTCGCCGGCGAGCCGGACGTGCTCATCGCGGACGAGCCGACGACCGCGCTGGACGTGACGATTCAGGCGCAAATCCTCGACCTATTGAAGGATTTACAGGAGGAGCGCGGGATGAGCGTGTTGCTCATCACGCACAACCTCGGCGTCATCGCGCGGATGGCCGATCGCGTCGGCGTGATGTACGCGGGAGAGATCGCGGAACGCGGAACGCTCGCGGACGTGTTCGAAGAGCACGTCCACCCGTACACGGCGGGCTTGCTGGGGAGTATTCCAGACCTGGACGACCCCGCGCCGCGGTTGAACCCCATCGAGGGGAACGTCCCGAGCCTCCTCGATTCGGAGATGGGGAGCGGGTGTTACTTCGCAGACCGGTGTCCGAAGGCGATGGAGGAGTGCCTCGAAAAGCCGCCGGAGTTCGCGTGCGAGAGCGGAACCGGCGAGCACGCGGCGAAGTGCTACCTCGCGGACCACGAGTACGACGAGACGACTGCGCTCCCGGACGACTACTTCACGGGTGATAGCGATGAGTGAGACGTTACTCTCGGTAGACAGTTTGGAGAAGTACTACTACGAGCGGGACAGCCTCCTCGACACCGTGCTGCGGCGGGAGCCGAACGCGGTGCAGGCCGTGGACGGCGTGTCGTTCGACGTGACGGAAGGCGAGACGCTCGGGCTCGTCGGCGAGTCCGGCTGCGGGAAGTCCACGACGGGCGAGACCGTACTCCGACTCCGCGAACCGACGGGCGGCACGGTGGAGTTCGACGGGACGGACGTCAGCGACCTGTCGGGCGAGGCGTTGAAGGAGTTCCGGCGGCGCGCCGGCATCGTCTTCCAGGATCCGTTCGCGAGCCTCGACCCCCGGATGACGGTCGGCCAAATCGTCCGCGAGCCGCTTGACGTACACGGCGTCGCGAACGCGGACGAGCGCGTGCGCGACCTCCTGGAGCGCGTTGGGTTGTCGGCAGACCAGTTCGACCGCTATCCGCACGAGTTCTCGGGCGGGCAGCGCCAGCGCGTCGGCATCGCCCGCGCGCTCGCCCTCGAACCCGACTTCCTCGTACTGGACGAGCCGGTGTCGGCGCTCGACGTGAGCGTGCAGGCGCAGATCCTGAACCTCCTCGAAGACCTCCAGGACGACCTCGGGCTGACGTACCTGTTCATCGCGCACGACCTCTCCGTGGTGCGTCACATCAGCGACCGCGTCGCCGTGATGTACCTCGGGGAGATCGTGGAGACGGGGGACGTGGACGACATCTTCGAGAACCCGCGGCATCCGTACACGCAAGCGTTGCTGGAGAGCGTGCCGCGCGCAGACACCCGGGAGTCCGAGCGCGAGGTGCGGACGCTGAGCGGGGACGTGCCGTCGCCCCGCGACCCGCCGTCCGGGTGTCGGTTCCGCACGCGGTGTCCGCACGTCATTCCGCCGGACGACCTCGACATCGAGCAGGAGGCGTTCCGGGCGGTGATGGACGTGCGCGACCGCCTGGAGCGCGGGGACTTCAGCCACGAAGACGTGGCGTCCGCAGACGAGTGGACCGAGCACGTCCCGGAGTTGTCCGGGCGCTCGCGCGAAGCGATGGCGGACGCGTTCGCGTCGCTGGCGGCGGGAGACGAAGACGCGGCGCGTGAGCGGTTGCGGGAGACGTTCGAGTCGATCTGTGAGACGGACGACCCCGAACTCGAGGGCGGCGAGCAGCCCGCGGCCTGCCACCTGGACGACCCCGCAACCACTACGTAGCGGGGCGTCGTCGGCTCTTGTATGACACTGCTCGCGCGTGACGTGATGACGGCAGACGTCGAGACCGTCGATGCGGACGACGAGGTCGCGGACGTCCTCGGGAAGCTCTCTCGACGCAAGTTCAACGGGTTCCCCGTGCTGGAGGACGGCGAGCTCGTTGGCGTGGTGACGCAGCGGGACTTCGTAGATCTGTTCGAGCCGAGCGACCGCACGCTCTGGATTCCGGTCGGCCTCCCGCCGTTTTTGGAGACTGTCGAGTACGCCATCGACCTGTCGTGGGACGAACTCGACGCGGAACTCGATCTGGCGGCGGCCGCCGGGAAGGCCGTCCGGGAGGTGATGACGCGGGACGTGGAAACGGTGTCGCCGGACGCATCCATCGACGACGTGCTCGACATCCTCGCGAGCGACGACCCGAACGTGAACCGCGTGCCCGTGCTGGACGACGGCGACATCGTGGGCATCATCACGCGCGAGGACGTGGTGCGTGCGCTCCGAGACGAGCGCGCATCGAAACCCTGACTTCTCGGGCGGTTCGATTCCGGATGTGTCCCGGTATCGGAACCTCTCGTTGTTCCTCGTGCTCGCCGCGGCGTGGGGAGCGGCGTTCATGGCCATCAAGGCGGGGTTGGCGTACTTTCCGCCAGTACTGTTCGCGGCGGTGCGGTACGACGTCGCCGGCGTGTTGATGTGTGCGTACGCGTGGTACGCGACCGACCACCCCCGGCCCGAGAGCCGGGGGGAGTGGCTGCTCGTCGGAGTCGGCGCGACGTTCATCATCGCGGGCTATCACGCGTTCCTGTTCGTGGGGGAGACGAGTCCGGAGGTGTCGAGCGCCGCGGCCGCGGTGGTGGTGAGCCTGAGTCCCGTGCTGACCACGGGGTTCAGTCGCGGCCTCCTGCCGTCGGAGCGCCTCGCGCCCGCGGGCGTGCTCGGACTGCTCTTCGGGCTGGCGGGCGTGGTCGTGCTCGCCACCGGCGGCAGTGCCGCGCTCGGCGACGTCGGGTCGGGGGAGGCGCTAGTGTTCGCGGCGGCCGCGTGCTTCGCGCTCGGGAGCGTGCTCACCGAGCGCATCGACGCGTCGCTCCCCATCGAGACGATGGAGGGCTGGTCGATGCTCCTCGGCGCGCTCCTGATGCACGCCGCGAGCCTCGCCGTCGGCGAACCCCTCGAGGTTCGGTGGACGTGGGAGGCCGTCGCCGCGCTCGCCTACCTCTCGCTCGCCGCGAGCGCCCTCGGGTTCCTCATCTACTTCGACCTCCTCGACCGACTCGGGCCCATCCAGATCAACCTCGTCTCCTACGTCGCCCCCGTCTTCGCCGCCATCACGGGCTTCCTCGTCCTCGGCGAAGAACTGGACTGGACGACCGGCGCGGGCTTCCTCGTCATCTTCGCGGGGTTCTGCCTCGTGAAACGCCGCGCGATACGCGACGAACTCGCGTCCTGGCGGACGTGACTACAGAGCTAATATGACTACGGCGACAGCTGTGGACTGATGATTAATAGAACGGTACTGGGGGGTAGCTGTGGCAGGCGGCTATGTCCACACTGAGCGCGGACGATCGTTCGAGTTCTAGGTAGTTCTGCTGATTGTGAATTCGCGGTGAGCCGGAGAAACAGGTACAGGAATAGAGCATCGAGAGAAGAGCCCGATCTCAAAACGATGGTCGATGAGGTCTCCCTATCAATGTGAGACTCACTACGAGTGACTACTGACCAAGCACGTTCACATGGTATCTCCGAAACTAGACTGTTCGGCCAGCAGGTTGAGTTTCCGCCTGTTTCGCTAGGTCTATAGCGATTTCAACTACCTATTCGGATTGGTTGGTCAGAGCTGGCGATTCAATTACATACATACTCACCAAGCCAACTGGAGTAGATTGGCCGAACACATCCGCTCCTCGCCGAACACCCCACCCCACACCCCCACCCCCAACGACATAATAAACTACCAAAATAGGGGCTTTGGAGTTATAGTAATCGGGGTGGGGGACTGGTGGGTGTGGGGGAGGTGGTGGGGTGGATGGGTGGTTGGGAGGGTGGTTGGGAGTGGATTTGTGTGGGGTGGGGTGTGTGTGTGGGTAGTTGTGGTATTTGGGCGAGTGGGTTGTGGGGTGTTTGGGTTCGATTTGAAATTGTGGGGTGTAGTTCTGAGGGACGGTTTCTGTGGTGGGGTGCTGGTCTGTGGGGGTGTTGGGTGGGTTTTGTGTGGTATTTTTTTGTGGTGTCTATGCTGGGTGGTGGGTTGTGTTTCATGGTGGTGGATTGGCTTTTTATGTGGAGTTGGTTGGTGTAGTTTTGGGGTGTTCGTATTTTTTGGGTGGGAGGGCGGGGTGGTTGCTGTTGTGGGGTTGGGTGGGGTGTGTGTCTGTCGGGGGGGTTGGGGTGTCTGGGAGGAAGTTGTGTTGGATCTGGTGTATCTGTGGCGGTAGTGTGAACCTCATGGGTTTATGTGGTGGTCGGTAATTGGGTGGTTTTGATGGGGTTTAGTAGTTCATTGTCATTGACAGCCTCCTTTGCGTGAGGGAGGGAGGGGCTCAAGCGGTGGGCGTGTCGGGTTTGTCAGTTCCATTTCATCGGACAGCCGGTCAGTTCGAATCTGGCAGGTTGTTCAGGGACTGGGAGGGGATGGGATGGGGGGGCGGTTGGGAGTGTTAGGCTCTGGGTACTTCTAGGTTCTATTGGATGTGGACTCTCAGAGTTGGTTGTGCCTTTGGGAGTTTGGCAGTTGTCGGTGGATGGGGAGGTTCTTCTGGTGGTGGTTGCTAGTGGTCTGGCATTGCGCTGAGTCTGTGTGGGAGTTAGTTGTTTATTGACTGGTTCTAGATTCTGTTTCTTTGTTTGGGGTGGATTGGTCGCCGTCGTAGGGGAGGGTTGGGAATCTGGTCTGGTTTGGCAAATTCGTATGGTCTCGTATGGCGGCTTGGCACGTTACTGTCCACGTTGCACGGGACTGTCCATGATGGGGACTCGGAGGGGTGTTTGAGCGGTGGTCTGTTGTCACATGTGATGGCGTGTCTTCATGCCGTGACTGGGTGGTATTGGGTTCGGTTCGCCGAGTAGTGCTGTACGTTCTCGTGTTTGGCCGGCTGTCCTGTGTCCTGTTGGCGAGCAATCGTCCGCTGGTGAGCGCCGTTACAGGGTGGCGTCGTTGCTGTAGCGTCCGGCCAGCAGGTACTGTGCCGTGCCGACTCTCTCGGGCTGTCTCGCCCTTCGGACATGCATGGCTATGCGTTCTCGCCAGCGGTAGACCGGGCCACGGCGAGCACGCACACCGCCAGGCTGCCTGTGCGATCGTGCTATCCCGACTAGCATGGCCAACACGTGGGTTCTTGGTGGTAGATGTTGTCGGTGAGAACCCTGTAAGCGCGTTTGCCCCGACACATGGACAGTATTGGTGAGGATGCGGAGAGGGGGAGGGGGCAGCACCTGTATGAGGGGTGCGGTCAACTCGGTGGCGTTCCGTGTGTGCGACCGCGGTCTGCGCACCTAGCGGGTGGTTCGGAGCCGCGACGCCTGCCATACCAATGGGACGTGTGGCTGGTGGTGTTGGTGTACGTGAAGGCGCCGATCCGCTGCGCAGTCAGTGGGTCGGCCATATACGCGGTGTCTCAATCGCCATGGTAGCGTCCAGCCTCTCACCCCCGCTCCATCCGGCCCCATCACCACCTACTCAGCCAGTCGGTCATCTATTCAGAACTACCCTCTCGCCAACGTGAAACTAGCTGCATAGAGCCATGCTGATCACTCAACGCCGCGTATTCCAGTGTTCAGCAACCACCACCAACCCCGGGCCCAGCCAATCAACCACTCCGCATCATCCCCTCCTCTTCCTTGCCCAGGCAAGTCGCTCCACTCTGAACCACCACCGACCCACTTCACACACCCTCACGCTCCGCATTGCAACCCCACCACCACTCCACTCCAGTCCCCACTCTCCCCACTCTCTCCAGTCCCCACTCCATAACTCGTTGGTTGTGTTTCATTTCGGTATACTTGGGGCTCTACTGCCTGTGTGTTGGTGGTGTATTGTGTCGTGGGGTGGTGGGGGTGTGGGGTGGGGTGTTCGGCGAGGAGTGGGTGTGTTTGGCGGGCTGGGTGGTGTGTGGGTGGGTGTGGTGGATGTAGCTGCTGGGGTGGCTGCGTGGTATGGTGGGGGGCGGTGTGGGTGAAACAGTGGGAGTCGGCGTGAGCCGAGTGGAGCTGGTGTGTCGTGGGTGAACACGGGACAGGAGAGAGGGGTGCGTTGACGGGTGGGCCGCAGGGTGTGAGCAGCCCGCCAAGCGGGCGGCGCGGGAGGGAGAGAGAGAGAGAGAGGGGGTGGGCGGTGAGTGGGAGTAGCTGAAAGGTGATTGTCGTCCGCGACGTCGGCGGGCCGGCGTTTCACCATGTAGTTCGATATTGTCGAACGGGTCGATCGCAACGCTGTCGCCCGTGAGCAGCTCATCAGCAGAACGACCGGTGTTTCAGCGGTCGTTCGGCCAGGCGGTGTCGCTGTGAGTCAGTGGGCTGGGTAGGGAGTGGATCTGGCGCAGCGGCTAGAAGGCGGCCTCGAGGTAACGGGCGAAGGGTGCCCCCACGGTGGGTGTGCCCGTTCGGTGACTTGCGGTGCCTGCGGACCGCCACGAGGAGCGCTCCGAGCACCGTGGCGCTGCGTGTCAGTCATGCGGCCAGGACGATCGTGGCGGCAGCTCTGGTGACGCGTGTTCGCAGCCCGACGCGGACAGTGCTGCCGCCCAGCTAGTATTTCCTGTCTGCCCGTCGGCACCACGATCTCGAACACGACGGTCGGTACAGCCTCGGTGACGGGTACTGGCCCATTCGGGCGTGGGTTCGACGACGCACTCGCAGTCAGCCGCGACGGTGTCCAAGGCCACCCAGCGTGGCACCGCCACCGTCGCCCCACCACCCATCGCCACCCGAACCACGCGCATCCAAGACCGCCGCCACCTCCTCGCCCCCCACGCCACCCACCAACTCACTAACTCACTACCTCACCCACCGCACCGACTGGCCCACCCCACAGTACCCCCGCCGCCGCCACACTCCGAAGACGATACACAGGCACCGCACCGGATCGGATCGGATCGGATCGGACCGCATTGCACGGTGCTCACCTTTAATTTAGCAGACTATCCCTGCCTGCTCTTGGTATGTCCGGGGTGACCATCGGTGGCCGGGTGTTTCCAAGGGGTGGCACGACGTGTGACGGGTGTGGCGGCCGGACTCAAGGAGTGGCTGCCGGAGGTGTTGTCGGTGATTGCTTGTGTGGGAAAGCCCGGGGGTTTTTACCTGTGGGTGGGTGCACCGAGAGGTACCGGAGCCATGGATCGGACGCAACTCGTGGCATGGGCGCGCCAGCCAGACACGCCGCTCGAAGAAGACTTGTTCACAGCACTCGACCACGCCAACGTCGATCTCGACTCACAGCGCCCGCCAATCGTCGAATTCGTTGATTTGGATGCCCTCGAGAAGCTGACCTGGGCGAACCCCGCGCTCGAAGTGCAGACCGCCGTGTGGGGGTATCCACTCGAAATTACGGCCGCCGAAATCCGCGTCTACGCACGCGACACCACCCTGTGACGGCCAGCCACCACGCCACAACCCGAACAAGCGAACGGAGACGCCACCGCCAGCACCACTCCCCCACCCCCCAATGGAGAACCGAGGCCGGGGAGAGGTCGTCAGTCGGCGCGGGCGTCGCCGTGCAGCCCCGCCACGCGAGGCCGTGGGGATACAGCGCCAACGACGAGCTGAAAGATTTCCGCAACGGAAAATAATTAGTACGGCGTGGAACAGTTCTATCTGGGTTCGCAGCGGCCACGACTGTTGCCAGGCAGTCACGCGATGCAATCGGCCCCACACCCAGTGAGCAACCCACAGAGGCACACCCCACACCCAGTGAACAACCCACAGAGGCACACCCCACACACAACCGGCGCCTGCCCTCGCCATCAACACCACCCATCCCCCCTTTCCCGCTTTCCCGTTCCGTTTCCCCAGTTCACTCCGTATCGGCACCACACGCAGAGTGTCCCAAGAGAACTGATCAGCGTATCAACGTTTCGTAGACGGCCACTCGCCACCCCGGGGCGGGCAGACTCGCACGATCCAGCGGCGACCAGGCCACGACGCATACCGATCGCCGGCCGCCCCGCAGTCACGCGACCGCACGCAACCGGCGATAATCGAAGCCGACAGCCCACACGTGTGGCTGCCGGGCGACCCACGAAACGATGTGACCGTCGGGGAACAGCGGCTTCACTGAACAGTGGGTAGGTCGGGCTGTGACAATCGTCGTTCCGTTTGCCATGTCGGAGCTGGCTGAAACGGCGTTGGTTCGCGCAGACGAACTCACTCAGGTCTTCGACGAAACCATGCTTGTGCTCACTGTGATTCCAACGGGGGATGATGAGTATGCCCGCGAGAAAGGGTGGCTGAACAGTGGGGCGGAGTATGCCGTCGAGCGAGATCGTCGCACAGCGTCACGACCGGGTCGGCAGCCTCGTGCCGGCCGCTGAGTTCCGCGAGCGCACCGTCAGCGCCCCGGCATGCGGCGGCGCACTCGCAAACGACCTGCGGATCGGCGGCAGTTGCTGCCGACGCGTCCATCATCGATCGCGGCAGTACAGCTGCTGGCCACATCGTCGCCGGCGCTGGCGCCGTCGGCCCATCAATCGCCGCCGAAGACGCCTACGACGGCCACATCGTCCGCCACCCCCGCCCCTGCGAAAATCCACGCCCGTGCCACCACACCACCAGACACACCGCCGCACAACGCCACCGACCAGTGACGTCCTCCGACGGTTCAACGAGCTGAAACCCAAGTCACGTACAAGGCCAAACAACACGAAGTCAGCTACCCACCGCTGAAGCGGTGGGCTTGTCGGTGGACTCCCGTTCTGCCGACACAGGCGTGTCGGACGCCACTTCAGTAGCGTTCACGGTCATTATCCCCGACTTCAGGGCGTACTGACAGAACGCCCCTCCAGCGAGGGGCTTCTGCCCTCGCTGGAGTCTCAGCGCCAGTTTCCGGGCTACGTTTTTCGCCGCGTTGT
Organism: Salarchaeum sp. JOR-1; assembly: GCF_007833275.1. Taxonomy (GTDB): domain Archaea; phylum Halobacteriota; class Halobacteria; order Halobacteriales; family Halobacteriaceae; genus Salarchaeum. Next base: position 2,291,241 of record NZ_CP042241.1, read on the forward strand.
AATCGGCGTTCACCGAGTACGAACAGTCCAAGCAGGCGAAACGTTGCCCGTCGCGGTTTTCTTCGAGGGTACAGCCACACTTCGAGCATTGCTGGCTCGTGTAGGACGGTTCGACTGTCTCAACCACAATGCCGTGCTCGTCGGCTTTATACGCGACTTGGTCCTGCAACGCACGGAACGTCCACTGCTGGAATTTCTTGCCGTCGCTAATGCGCTCTCGAATCTGCTCCAAATCCTCGAACGCGATGTGCGTACAGCCATGGCGTTTGGCCTCTGCAATAATTTCTTTAGAACACCGATGGAGGGAGTCTTCGCTCCACCGTCCGAACCTGTCACCGATACGCTGGTAGGTCAAGTGGGCGCTTCGCGTGCCGGTCTGTTGGAGGCTGGCTCGCCGTTTCTCGAACTCGCGGCGTTGATGATTGAGGTAGTCAGCGTTACCGACGAACCTGCCCGTTGAGGTCACGGCGATGTGGTCGTCAACGTTGCAGTCCACGCCAAGGACTCTCGAATCCTCGGCTTTCTCAGGACTGGCAACGTCGAGTTCCCGTTCCATCGCGGCGTGCAGGTAGAACTCGTCGGCTTTGCTGTCGTAGTGGACAGTACTCGTACTGAACGAGTAGTCGTCGTTCAGCAGGTACTCGCCGTGTGGTGTGCCTTCGGGGTTGTCGGGCAGATCGTATTCGCATTCGACTCTGCCGGTGACAGTGGCGAGACTCACCTTGTCGCGGTAGTAGGTAGCGGCTCGCTTGTCGTAGACGATGCTGAACGTATCTTGACCTCCTCCCACCCGTGAACGGGTGGGATTCCCAAGCGTTGGGATATTAAGGTTCACGGAACGACCTGTTCTTGTGGGGCGACTTGCCCCGTGGATTTGTCGAACAGGCGTACCGATGGCTGAGCCAAGCAGCCGTTACTCCTATCCTGTGAGGGACTCGGAGTTACCGTCGCTCGCATATTCTCCGCCGCGTTCAGGTCGCTATTGGCGACCAACTCGCAATTCTCACAGACGTACAGCCCACGCTCAACACGATTCGAGTCAGCTTCTGTCCCACACTCACAGCAGGTTTTCGATGTTTTCAGATCGGCTTCATCCACACGGTCTACGTCGATACCGCGCTCTTGGGCTTTGTACTCGATGTGACTGAGAAGCGTCTCAAAGGCCCAGTCGTGGAGACGTTTGTTGCCGTGTCTCCCCCAGTCTTCATCGTTACGGATGTTCTTTGGATGACCGACTGCTATCGTCCCAATATCACGGGCGGCACATTGCTCGACGATGTCTTTCGACACCGCATGCAGGAAATGGTCTTGTCGCCGGGATTTCTTCTGTCTTACCCACTCTGCGTGATCGCTCGGCCCGTTCTCACCGTCCGTGTCGTATTCTTGCTGGCGGAAGTAGTGGGCGTCTTCTTTCAGGGCATTGCCCGGATACAGCAGTGTCTCGTCACCGACAGAGACAGCCGCCGTGTTGCAGATGCCGAGGTCGATACCGGCTGTTTTCTCACCAGGAGTATCGGCTGTCTCGATCCGGCGTTTGCAGACGAAGTGGAGTTCCCACTCGTCGCCAGTCCAGACAGCACGCACCGTCTGGACGGTTTCGACAGCGTCGAGTGTCTGCTCGTCTATTTGGAGCGTGTACTCACAGAGGATGTAGTCTGGGGCGTAGCGCGACTCTTTCATGTTCGTGCCTTTCGAGAGCCGGACACGGTTGTACTGGGTGTCGAGCTTGAAGCCCTGATTTTTCCACGTCACGGTCGAGCGTGGGTGGTCGTCGCCGTGTTTGCGGTAGCCGGGTGGGTTCGCGTCCGGGTCGTCCTGTTCGTACCACGAGACGAACGCCTCACCGAGTTCCTGAAGAACTCGTTGACTGGATTGTGAGTGCAAATCCGCATAGCGTTCGTGGGATTTGAGGTACGCACAGAGTTCGTCGGCGTCTGGAATGTGGTCGATAGCGTTCCAGACTCGTTGAATCGTCCACCGCCCGACGTTCCACAATTTCGACGCGGCAAAGCCATGCGAATCGAGGTCGCCACCGACTTGCGAATGGTTACGGATACTCGCTTTGAGTGTCCGAGTGACGACCTGATTCGACATATGTAAGCACAGTATTTGTGCTTACATAAGCGTTGGACATCTCGACGTGGAATATCCAGCCGTGGCTACGAGCGTGGAGAGATTCCCAATTGTCGGCTTCATCCACACCCGTGAACAGGTGGGCTTTCGCCTCGCTACCGCCGTAAACTTACCAATATGGGAACTTGGCGGGGTGGGAGGGTTTCATGTGAGTTCAGAACGTGTTCGCGGAGTCTGGATACGCTCGCTACGACCGCCAGCGCTCTCGATGGACTTCTTCTGCGTTACCACCGGCCGGGTATGTAACGACCACCTCGTCTCCGTCCGGGTCAACGCCCACTACGAGGTAGTCAAGCGACTTGGCAGGCCCAACCTCCGTACTCCCGCCCTTCACGGTTGATGCTACGCGGACGCGACCGTCCATATCGACATCGTTGAAATTGACACGCGCGATGGCGTTTCGGGCATCCGTCTTGGGCTGCATGACGAATTCGACGTCGTCCACAAGGCGGTCCCTCTCGGGGTAGCGCTCACGGTGAACGATCCTTCGTTCGCCCTCGAGAGTCGCGGACACTACGACCTCATCACCTCCTGACGCAACGTCCACGTTGAGCGTCGTTACGCTTTCTGGCGTGTCCGTCGTCTTGGACGATCCTGACTGCACCGCCTCGACGGTTACGGACTCCGCAATCACGTGGTCGACGAACTGTACATTTGCGACGCCTGCCGCTCTGTCGAAAGTGATGTCCTCAACTACCCACGCCGACAGGGCGCCCGAGTCGTTCTCACTAGGTGCGGGCAGTCCCTGTGCGAGAATTAGCCAACCGCCGTCCCGCTTGATGGTGACAAACTCGACGGTCTGGGTGCCGGAGTCAGTTTCCGCGGTCGCTTCGACGACCGATGTCTCTGCATCCGCGAGCGCATCCTCAATGGCGCTCCGGTTGACGCCTGACCCGGGAAGTGTGGCGGATACAACGAGGTCGACGGTTACCTCGCGGTTGACGCGCCTGACACTGGTTAGTTGGCTAGCGTTCTTGTAGAGGGCCTTCGCATTCTCTCGGGACATCCGCTTGATGCTGAATGGATGCAGGGGATGGAACCGCGACTGGAACCCGTTGACTGTCTCGGCTCTGAACGCTGACCGCACAGCGACTAGGGGGCTTGACGCAGGGTTGATTGAGCGGTCGCCATCCGCGGTCGTCTGCGTCGTCTCAGTGGCCTTGGTTGTGGAATGTTCGGGGGTCGTTCTTGTCGTGTCGTTGTCGCCGTTAGTGCCGCCTGTACAGCCGGCGACAGCGGGGATGCTGGCAGTCGCGAGCGCGCTTAACGCTGCTCGCCGCGAGATCTTGGGGACCATCGCTTTCGCGTAGCGTCCTCCAGTACTTAAGTCCTTGAAGGGTGTTTCTCCGAGCGTTACACGTGAATTGCGTACAATACTAACTGGAGGAACTTGGTAGTGAACAACGATGACCGACCTCGGCGAACTTGGACTCTCCAGCTACGAAGGGAAGGTTTACCGCACTCTTTTGGTGACTGGTGCAGCGACAGCATCTGACCTGTCCGATGCCAGCGAGGTACCTAAAGGCCGAATTTACGATGTCCTCAACAGTCTCAACGCTCACCAACTCATCCGCACCAAAGCGACTGATCCGACCCGATATGTCGCAGAATCACCTGAGACCGCGGGTTGACAGGCTCCTCGACGAGCGACTGCTGAACTCCAACAGGAATGGGGCCGGTATCGTGACGTAGCTAACTCTGTCCGTTCGAACCTCCTTCCGACCCTGCCGTCTGACGGGAGCTTCTGGCTTGGAACACTCGGCAGTGAGGAAATGCAAACTGCGCTTGAAGAGCATATACGGACAGCAACACAGTCAATTCATGCCACGGTTGGGCCGCCCTACGAGTTTGCTCCGTGGGAGCCCCTCAAACAGGAGGTTGATGCGTTTTTTGATGGAGCAGAGCCAGATATTTCCGTATCGTTGCTAGTCAGCGAGCAGATTCTCGAAACGGTCCCCGAGACACTCTTCGACGTGGCAGAGGAACACGCAGCAGAGGTGCGAATCAGGGTTCTACCCGAGATCCCAGTGTCCTTTGACGTGATCGACCAGACAGTAACGACCATTGACATCCCACATCCCCAGATGAGCGCAGACCGTATCGGCATTGTTGCGGTAAACGACAGCGACATTGTCGGCGAATTCGAACGCCAGTTTCAGGAGCTGTGGCATGAAGGCGTGCCCCTCCCCGAATTGCTCTACCGTCTCGACGAGTAATGGTGGGTAGTTCTTTGGGCGTGTTAGGTTCTGTCTGCCCAGTTAAGTATTATCAGTTGTTTTTCATAAGTGTGGTTTTATTGTTTGTGTCCATCTCTTGATGTGTGTTGTAGCGGTGTGAACTTCGAGTCGAGAATGCGTGCTGGAAGGTGCAGATCGCCGGATAGCGCGGTGGCTCAGTTCTGAATTGAGTTTGGCGGCGTGACGAGGAGTGGGCAGATTGTTTCGCCCTACGTATAATTTACCCCTCACTATTATACGAATAGTAACAAGTTTTTACTGTTTCTACCCCCAACACAACACCGATGACAGACCACTCCACCCAACAACCCCTCACAACATGGACCACCACCAACACCGACACCGAGTCCAAGACTGAGGCCGACGACACCACCACCGACACGACCACCGACACCGATCCCAGCACCGACACCCAAGCAAAACCACCCAGCACCGACCACACAACCACGACCGACACCGCAGACACACCCACCGACGACACCACCACGACACCAACCACCGACGCCCACGACGCTGACGACGACAGTGCTACGACACCCAGCACGACAGCCAGCCCCACTGAACGCTCAGCGGCCGCGACGGAGTCGGCGGGCACCGCAGCCAGTCCCTTCGACTTCACCAAGTCAGCGTCCGACGACAGCCACCCACTCACACGCGACGGCAGCAACGCCCTCACCGCAGACACCCTCCCCAGCCCACCACTTGCCGACCAGATCAACACCCTCGCCACCCACCCACCAGAACCCACCACTCACGACGGGCGCCTCGCCCGTGCCTGCTACGTGATCGCGCGCGCCCAAACCGGCAGCCTCCCCGGGTACTCGCTCCAGGACTCGATGGTTCCCCTTCGCGACCACCTCGAAGCCGAACTCGACATCGACTTCACGGCCCTCATCGACCAAAACCTCCTCACCGAAAAACGCCTCAACGGCCACGCCAAGTACTACCGCGTCACCGACCGCGCCCGCAGCGCCCTCCACACCAGCGACCATCCAAACCCCGGCGTCCTCGACGACACCCTCCCCATCCTTCGAGACGGCCCCCTCCACAACCGCGCCATCCTTGAGGCCGCCAACTGGCTTCAGACAACCCAACCGATCACCCACATCACCACACCCTACGCCGGCACCCCCGAGCCAATTGATTTCGGCGGCTCCCACAACGACACTCTGCGGTGGCTCGGAGAAGCGGTCGCCGCCGAAGACGACCTCACAGCCGTCTGCAACCGCCTCAAAATCCTCGCCAACACAGACGCAAACGTCATCGTGGTCGTCGAAAACTCAACGGTCGCCAGCAACCTCCTCGACGCGCTTGCCACCACCGACCTCATCGACATCCCCCCAGACATCGCCTACCACAACTTCAGCATCGCCCAATTCCACACCCGACTGTTCCCACAACTCGACAATCTCCCCGTCGACGAACTCACCGCCCTCACCACCCTCACCCAATGACCGACTCACACACACCACCCACGGCCACCACCGCGACACGCACCCTGCTCACAACGGTCGACACCCCACGCGCGGAACTCGACGCCGTCCTCGACCACGCCTGGGACACCACAACCCCCCAAACCCTGGGCACCCACATCGAGAATCTCGTTGACGACGCCCTTCACGACCGCGCCGTCGAACAGGCAGAATCGCTCCCGATCGATGAGCCGGCGACGTTTCTCTTGGGGAGTGCGCTGGCCGGTGTCCGCATCGAACACGCCACACCATTCAAAGCGGGCCCGGACGCGTATCAGCGCCGCACCACCACCAGGGCAGTCGAGCAGCCGCTGGCAGCGAATCCGGGGAGTTCCGCACTCTTCCAACGACTTCGCAGCGTCTATCAGCGCGCGCTGTTAGCGACGTTCGACGCGCGGGACGACATCAAGCGGGTTGTCGCCCGCGTCCTGTTGAGTCCCACCACAACCACAGCGCCCGTCTGCGAGGACCCGGCCGACACGATGATTGCGACGGTGCGTCTCGACGCCGAAGACGGCACCGAGTACGTCGTCGTGCCCGCGGAGGCGTGCACGCAGTGGTGTCGCACCATCCCCTTCCACCGCGATTGTGATCCGCCACCACTCGTCCGCCAACCCGATGCGAATACTGTTCGAGTGCCGGTTGCATTGTTGCGGGCGAAGTTTGCGGCGGCCGCCCGGTTTGGGTTCGAACGCGCGGTCCACCGGGCGTTCCATCGGTTTCGAGACTGGCGGTACGCGGCAGTCAAACGGGAGAGCTGGCAGGTCGAGACGCTCATCAATGACACGTATGTGCGGAATGCGCTCCCGCGGCTGTACGGCGATCGGCGCTACGATACAGCGAGTACGACCACCGCCCCCGGCCCCGAGCGGACTGGGTTCACGCCCGTCACCCATCACCCGCAACTCGCCGCCATCGTCGATGTCATCCGCGCCACCCCCAGCCTCTCGTTCACCGACTATCATACCGCCCGCGACCTGTACACACACGCCCAGGAGTACTACCCACCGCCCCACCGCCCCCCAAACACCCTGTGGAGTGTCCAGCGAATCGCCGGCGTCCTCCACAGCGCCGCCGACGCCACTGGCGGCACCAATGACGTCGTCGAACAACGCACCCACCCTGGCGCCAATGGCCCCCCGAACGAATACCGGATTGCCGCACCACGACCGACCCCATTGTATACGCGGCCCGCAGACGCGACCGGCGACCATCGGTGGACGGCCTACCGCGCCGTGCGAACCCGACACGCCTCTGAACCACTCCCCGCGGACACGCGGATCGCGCCGGGAACGCGACAGGCGGCCGCCACCACCGATGATCCACTGGCCGCGGCAACCACAGCCACCCATCGGTACGCCGCCACCCACCCCCACGCCCGCCCCCTCGACGCAATCGGCCCGGCGGAGCACCCGGACGCGTTCGACGCCGACTACGACGTTCAGTTCTCCGCGGACACCCTCACCTTCCTCACGCGGGTTGTTGCCGGCCTGAATGGGCTGGTCGCGGACGACGACCTCCGCGACGGCATGCGACACTACCAGGAGACGACCGACGGCGAGCTCGATGTTGATCCTGGCCGGTTGGCAGCGGCGGATGTCATCGACACGCACACAGCGGGGTACGTCACCATGTATTCGGTCGCCAGCGATGTCGTCGCCGCGCTCAACCGCACGGCGGTCACCCAGGAAGGGTATGGCGATGCAACACCCAGTGAAAAAGGCAAACACAAATATGGCGCCGTCTTGCTTGCGGCCGGCATCGCCGCCCGCGACGACGTCGCTACCGTCATCCGATACCCCCACCTCTGGCGGTTCGATCTCGGCGTCGACGAACAGGCCCTCCAAACACGCCTCGAGAACGCGGGCCGGGACGTCACGGTCACCGATCTCGACCAGCGTCGCTTGGATGTGGCCGGACTCAACAGTGCCGGTGACTTAGTCTGCGCGGGCGAAGTGCAATTAAATCATGGCAAGGCATCGCGGGTGCGGCGGAACTGGGAAAAACTGCGGTACGTTGGCGAGGCGGGCGTTGACACGGTGTGGCTGATGCCCGACCTCGAGTCGCTGTCCACTATCATCGCCGATTTGCAAGCCGAACAGTGTCTCGCGTCGGGGCCGCTGCCAAACACCGACCGGGTTGCCCACTGGCAGTCGTATTTCGACACCCACGACCTGTACAATCCAGGCATCCAGAACTTCTCGACCTATCGGAGTCTCTACCGCGGGGAGATCAAAATATGACCTGGACCCCGTCGTCCGGCGGCCGCATCGATAATCCCGACATCAGCCACCAGCTGTACCGCGTCCCGCTCGGCGCACCGCCCACACTCAGTGCCATCCGCAATGCGCTCCACGCACTGCTCGAGGCGACTGCCGACCGGGTCGCCGACGCCAAACTGGGAGTCCCCCCATCCATCGAAGTGTTTCTCGTGTACACCAATGATCCGGGGACCGGGATGCTGTTGGCGCGGATCACCGACTATGACCGCGCTTCGCCGACCCCGGCGCTGACAGCACCGCTCCCAGACCCACTCACGCCGCTCGATGCCCAGCTGCGGGAGGTCCTTGCCGACACCTTCCTCGACGACCCCGCGGAGCCGACGGGAACGAGCAGCGCGCCGCAAGTGGCGCAGTCGCTAATTGGCTCGGCCGCCCGGCCAAACGCCCTCGTGTTGACGTTCGAAGAACTCGCCGTGGACGGCCGCCAGGACGACACGCCAACGCCAGCCTGGCAACAATCCTACGACGACACCGACGAAATCACTGACCGCGTCACACCGGCCACTGACGTGCCAGACACGCTCCCACTGACCCAGATTCTCGAGACCATCCAGACGGCTGACGCGGATGTCATCTGCCAGCTCCATCTTGGCCTTGGGTACACACTCGACGACACCAGTGTGTACCCGGGGAACACAGACAAGATACACACGACAGGACTGGAGTCAGCCGCGATTGAGCCGGCATCCCGGGTCGCGGTCTCCGTACGCATCGTCGCGGTCAACCACACCGCCACCACAGGCACCCTCCAACAGTTTCGGGAGTTAGGCAGAACGTTGCGGCCGTGGGTCCACGGTGTCACCACCCCAACCCTCTACCACCAGCCACTGACACCACACATCGATCACGATCACCACGACCACATCCACCGTCATCTCACAGCGCTCCTCACTGGCCAACCCCACCCATACGTCGCTGACGGGCCGTTTGCCTACCTCTACCACCCACGGTGTGCCGCCCACTGGCTCACCCTCCCCCCGATTGCAGACGCCCTCTCCGCGGGGTTCGGACCCCCCGCCGCGGAAAGCCCCCTCACCCAAGCCGCCCCCGAGCTGCGCGACACCCTCACCACAGCGACCACCTATCCACTTGGCGCCGACCCACGCCTTCACCGGACGGTCAGTGTGCCCACGCAGCCCCAGCGCCACGCAATCGCCACCGAGAACGCGTCGCGGCAACACAGCCTCCTCAGCAGCCGCCTGACCGACGCAACCCAGACTCGGAACCACCCCACGATTGTCGTTGACCCCACGGGCACCTTCCAAGACAGCTACGCCGCCGCCCTCGACACCAGCGACGCGGACGCCCTCCCCGAGCATCGCGTAATCGATGTCGCCACCACCCAGCTCCCCATCACCCCCCTCCAGACACCACCCAGCACACAACAAGCCGACGCCCAATCCCCTCTCAGTTCGCCTCCGCGTGCCACCCGCCACGATCTCTACAACCAGCTCCGCGACACGTATCGGGCAGCGCCACGTGGCGACCCCCTTGTTGGCCGCGTCGACGAGGTCATCGATGCGGTGTGTCAAGCCACGGATGGTGCGGTCCCGCATTCAGCGCTTATCGCGGAACTCACCGCCGAACGCCCGCCACCCACCGTGCAGGAGCCGGAGCCAGGGGACGCGCGCCACGCACTCAAACGGAAACACGCATTTCTCACGACGGTTGGGGAGGTCGTGCCAGACTGGTTGCTCGGGGAATATGCACATTCGACCACGCTCTGGGAGATCGCCCCCGGTGACGGGGTGCTCTGGCTTGATGTCAGCGGCATCGAGTCCGCACTCGGCCGCCGCCTCGCCACCACCCTCCTTCTGGATGCGATTGCGCGGACGGCGCCGAGTCGGACGCCGGCTGCCACACCTGCCGGGACGGTCGTCGTTCCGAATGCCAACCAAATCGCGCTCCCCGACACCTTCACAACCGCAATCACCACCCAGCCGACCGCCGACCGGAATGTGCTTGTAGAACCGCGCCCGCCGCTGGCCTGCCTGGCCGGGCTCACGCTCGCCCCCGATGCAGACCCCACATTCAACCATAGCGCGCTGTTCACACCGGATCCCAACACGATAGTGACCGTCTCCACACAAACGAGTGCGGCCACCCACACCGCCCTCCCCACCGAGATTCGGGAGGCTGACACCGAACTCACCCGGCAACACGACAGCCCGCACACCCTCGTCGCCACGCCATCACCACTGCCCGACTCACCACAAACCACGATGCTTGCACCGCTCGCCCCACCCAGCACCCCCACACCCACCACGACCACTGAGGAACCGACGGTAATGGAGACCCTCGCAGCACAATCCGCCGATCAACCGCCCGTTGCGGTTGGTCAGCCGCGGTCACCACCCAGTACCACGAGTGCCATCCACAGTGCACGGATGACCGCCCAGCCCCCTGCCGACGGCGGGTCTGGCACACAACTCACCTTCTCCGCGAGCCAAGACACTGGCCCGGCGTTTGCCTGCACGACGTGTCACGCCCGCTACACACACCCAAACGACGCACGCGCCTGCCACACCCCCACCAACACCACCAACACCACCACCAGCAGTACCTCGACGGCGGCTGCTGGTGGCAGTGCCGAAACAGCGGGTGGCGACGGGCAGATGCGACCACTAGCCGCGTTGCCCGACAGATTCTGTGACCGGCTCACGTTTTCGCAGACGGACCGGCTCACCCGGTTCATCCGTGAGACACTGGCCGGCCATCACACGACGCTTGATCTCGAGGAGATTTTGAATCGGCTGCGGGCGGGGCTTGCGGCGCGTCTCACCGGGGAGACATACGGTGACATTCCGCTCGCGGGGTTAGTGTTCATCCAGAGTGTGGCCGCCGCACGCATCGGGCTCTGGCCAGCCCTCACCAACACATCGATGGTAGCCCTCCGTCGGCACTGCTTCACCGACACGCCCTATAACGTTGAGGCCTTCAGTCGGTATGTCACCGCGCACACCGACAGTCGCGGCCACCGCTACTACGCCCTGACCACCCACGGCACCAGCCTCGACCCAATCACCACCCTCACCACGCCCACTGACCAGCCGCACACACCCGTTCTCGACGACAACTACGAACTCAACACCGCACGCCGAGCACTCGCCGACCACCTCACACCAGAGTCCGACACCACGACTGAGTATTTCCATCATCCCAACCGGGACGCGCTCAGCGACACCGTCCCCTTCGATGCCATCGACGTCGCCACCCAGACTACCGACGGCACACCCACCGCCTTCGGTATCCTTATTCCCGAGGCCACCGCCACCACTGCTCGTCTCGAACAGATTCTTGATTGGGCCCGCCCCACCACGGCCGACATTCACCTGTATTTCGCCTCGGATGCGGCTACCAGACGCGCGCTCACCACCCTCGCCGACACCACCCACATCACGATCAATCGCGGCCCCGCCAGCGAAAAACCCCTCGACGAAACAACCTACCGGACCTCCAGAGTCCGCGACTGGATCACCTGGCCAGCCTGGACAGACACACCCCCAACCATCCACCACACCACTACGCTCTTCGAAGACTGACGATCGGCATACGAACGGTTAGATATGATTCAAGTTTGACATCCATCTCCGCGTTCACGCGGAGGGATCCCGAGCGGTGAGCGTTTCAGGTCTGCAACCGTGGACGCCGCCACTTTACGGGAGTTCGCGTCTAACCCAGTCGTCGTGAACGGTGGCTGTCTAGCCGTGCCAAGCGGCTGTTACTCCTATCCTCGGCGTCGTTGACTCCCATCTGTTGTTTTTGCCAGCAGGGAGTCGCTGACACGTCGCCGGACTCGGAGGTATCTTGTGGCTTGCTCGACCGACGGGCACAAGACAAACCCTTCTGGGATTCGCGTTCACCACGTCGGCGTTCCGGATATTGTCTCATTGGGTGGCGGGCTGGCCGCCTCCGAAGGTCGTTCGGAATCCGCTCCGTTCCGACCGGACCGTACCACCGTATTGCGGTTCTTAACACTTTCTTGACACTTGAACGTATGGATTGGAAACTCGGCTATGCAATTCTCGGTGGAGCGTGTCACTGAGTGACGGCGCGTATCCACGGCCTGAAGGCCGTGGTATTTCGCCTGTTCAGCGTATAATCGTACCGACACAAGTCAACGCGAAGGTTTACATTTCGACGCGTCCCAAAGTCGAGTGAGCGCACAGAGGCCAACTCTCTCAGCGGAAGACCGATACCTCGCTGTTTGGTGGGAGGTATCGAGGAACAGTATGGCCGTTGTGTGCTGGGTTTAGTCTACTTTCTCGTCGCCGTGGTGGTCCGCGTAGAGACGTGCAAACCGCTCCACGTTCTCGCCAAGGTAGTCTGCAGCGTCGAAGACGTCGGTAACCGGGATGTCGAAGTCCTTCTTCCTCGGGTCAGTGCGGTAGTACTGGTCGAGGTGTATCTTCCCTTCTCGGTGCTCTGTATTGTCGATTTTGGCGATGGTGATAACGGTCCCATCGGAGCGCTCGTAGAAGAGAAGGACTGCGAAGGTCTCCACATCATTGATGCTAGGGTCTGCTCTGACCCCGATTTGATACTGTTTCCCGCGAAGTCGCGCCACTGAATAGTGGTAGGAGAATTCGTAGTCCGACAAGAATATACCACCTCGTTGATAGATGCTGAGAGATACTGTTCCTACTAGAAATATGAACTCGATGGACTTAAATGTTTTGGTTGTATATATTGCAATGAAGCTATTTGTGGGCGTATAGATACGCTGAACTCCTACCACCACACTTTTGGTGTTGAGGTCTGTACTCAATAGTAAGAGGTGAGAGAAGATGGCCAAAACTGAATGGACGCAAGAACCGCCTGACGACACTGAAAAACGACGAGAACGCCGCAAGGAGTTTGCTCGAGCTCTCGCGAAGGGCGGCATGCCTGGCGTCCAGGTACTCAGCTACGAAGAGGCCACCCACGTCCTCACACCGAAACGCCGCCAAATTATCGAGACCCTGAAGCAGAATAACGTCGCCAGCGTCAGCGAACTTGCCCGATCGCTCAACCGCGACAAAGGCCAGGTCAGCCGCGACCTCAAAACCCTTGCCGAGCACGGTATCATCCGCTACGACGAAAGTGACCGCGCAAAGGCACCCTACCTGACTCAGCGCCACATCGTCGTCGAACCCATCGTCTGATATCGATCTTGCCTCTCCGGACGTTCCAACCCCGTAGGGGTTGAAACCACCCACCCGTTCATCCCGAGGAAGCAGGTTCTGAATACGGACCAGATGGGTTGCAGGCCATCAAAACACCGCTCCAGAATCAAACACACCGACTTATACGCGGAGCAGGCGCAATACCACGGCCTTCAGGCCGTGGATACGCGCTGTCACTCAGTGCCTGTTCTACCGACTTCGACAGGGCCGGATATTCCACGCTACCAAACGCCAACTTTTACAAGTGGATCGAGTATAAGGGATTATACGCGCGTTCCAAATGCTGGACATCCACCACACCCATCAAGCGAAAATCTGCAACCACTCACAGGTGGTGGACCCGCTCGACTGGCACGGGTGGAGTGCCAGCAAACTCTGGAACGTCGCTAACTACCACTCCCGCCAAGTCTGGGAGGAAACCGGAGAGATTCCCGACCATGAGGAGCTGAAACACGAGTTGAAAGGCCATTCAAAATACAAGGGACTCCATTCGCAGTCCAGTCAGCGCGTTCTGGAGGAACTCGCTGAAGCCTTCAACTCCTGGTACTCCAGCGACGACGACCGGGATAACCCGCCCGGCTACCGCAAAGAAAATTACTACGACCAACAAGGTCGCCGCGTCCATGAAGAACACCCGCGCTCAACCGTAACGTGGAAGCAAAACGGCATCAAGCACGACACCAAAAACAACCGTGTTCGGCTCTCAAAGGGTGCAAACCACAAGGAATACCCGCGAGCGAGGGAATACATCCTTGTCGAGTACGAGACACGGCCCGATGTCGAGGTTGAGAACCTGCAACAAGTCAGGGCCGTCTACGACCAGTCAAAAGAACGGTGGGAACTGCATCTCGTCTGCAAAGACGAAATCGAGACGCCCACCGCACCCGGCACCGAGACAGCGGGTATCGACCTCGGCATCAGCAACTTCGCCGCTGTCGCCTACAGCACTGACGAAGCAGACTTGTACCCCGGCAACCGACTGAAACAGGACGGCTACTATTTCCCGAAAGAAATCGCCAACTGCGAGGATTCGAGCGGTGAGCGAGCGACTCGCTTACACAAGAAGTGGTCGGAGCGCCGCACCCACTTCTTCCACTCCTTAGCGAAACACATCGTTGAGCAGTGTATCGAGAAGAGGGTTGGTCGGATCAACGTCGGTGACTTGGAGGGGGTCCGCGAGGACGAGACCGGCGAGTCGAAGGACTGGGGGCGGCATGGAAATCTCGACTTGCACGGGTGGGCGTTCGACCGCTTTACCGACATCCTCGAATACAAGGCGAAAGTCGAGGGGATCGAAGTCGTGGAAGTGTCCGAGCGTGACACGAGCAAGACGTGTTGTGTGTGCGGTCGGGAAGACGAGAGTCAACGCGTCGAGCGTGGGTTGTACGCCTGCGAGGCGTGTGACGCGGCGTTCAACGCTGACGTGAACGGGGCGGAAAACATCCGTCTCGACATCAACGACACAAAAAGTAACTCCGAGTCTGCACCCAGTTTGGGTGGGGATAGGAGTACCGGCTGGTTGGCACAGCCCGGAGTCTACCTGTATGACCTCTCTTGCGGATTCCAACCGCAACGAGCGGTGGTAGACTGCAAACCCTAATATCCCAACCCCGGGATTCCTCCGCCTTCAGGCGGAGGAGGATGTCAACCGCCCTGTTGTCGCGGTTACTGGGACGGCTGAGACCGCCGATTGCAGACAGTGGTCAAGTAGGCAGAAGGCTACTGCCCGCGTCAAGTCGTGCCGCTGGGTGCCAGCCCGAAGAATCGGGTGGCAGGTAGTTGCTGTGCCGCGTGCTACTCGTTGAGTTGTTGGAGGGCGGTGTGGAGGGTGTCGCGAGCGGTCCGGATGTTCCCGGCGACCTCACGATTGAGGTTGGTGGTGGGGATGGTGGTGAGGAGTGTGTGCACCGCGGTCAGCCGCACGCGCACCGCATGCCGTGACGGGTCAGCGCCCGCACCACCCGCTTCGTCACCGGGGGTGTCCTCCCCGGGGGTGTCGTGGGTGAAGTGTGCGAGGACGTGTCGCTGTCGGTCGCTGAGGTCTAACTCGGCGATGGTCTCGTCGACACCCCACGACGTGCTCGTCTCACTGGTGGCCGCGTTGTTGGAGTCGTGTTGTGTGGTCGTGCGGTGATCCGGGTTGCGGGTTGTCCTGGTGAGGGGGGTGTTGGTGGTGAGGTGCCAGCGGTAGGCGTTGGCGGTGGTGGCGGCGAGGGCGAACCGGGACTCCGCACTGGTGCGGTCCGCTTGGGCGGCGTACCGATCAAGAACCGCCTGCACGCTGAGACCGTACGCGCTCTGACTGTCCGCGGTCTCCTGGCTGTCACGATCGGCGGTCGTGTACCGCTGCACCCGGTCGTCACTGGGGTCGGTGTCGTCGAGTGGACGGCGGGCTTCGAGTTCGCCGGCATCGGTAATCACCAACGAGTACCCACTGTCACCATCAACCGTAACAACGGTGGTCACGCCGCATCACCGTCCATTGGGGTTGCGGACTTTGAGGTGTTACAGAGGGTTTCGACGAGGGCCAACACGGTGGCCACGGTCGCTGTCGTGGGTGTTGTGGTGATGCCCTCTTCGGTGCGGGTGATGACGTTTGCGGCCTCGAGTTTGTCGAGATGCAGCTGGTAGAGGCCGACGTACACGCTCCGGCGGTCGTCACCCGAGACGTTCTCCGGCGCCGTGTCCGTGAGACACGCCGTCACCTCGGTCGCCAACTCACGAGCAGTAATCGTCTCGTCCGTGTCGAGGTTCGCGGCGAGATACCGGATGACGGCGCGCCGATGCGCTGACGTGTACAGCGCAAAGATCTCACTGGCCGACTGGTCGATCGCGGCAAGCGCCGCGGGATCAATACACCTGTCCGTATCCGGAGAGACAACGTTTTGCCACTCCGGACGACTAGACTCATTCGCTGTCATATCTCTGGCAGCACGGGGCAACGGTGCCCTCAGCACCGGGCCCTTCGTTAGCGAGGCCGCCCGTGCTACCAACCCGTAATACCTGGGTATAAAAATAAGCAGGGAATCTAGGCCGGCAACTCGTTCGCCTGCCCCACTGCTACCACGCCGACAGCGGTAACTCGGCTGGCTACAGGGACACTCTGGCTTTGTTGAAATCCGCAGCGGCGTACAGGACAGTTGGTCGAATCGGTTAGTACAGGTGAACTAGTGAGCGCTCCGATCAGGTAATTCGGGTACCGAGGAAAGCGACTAGTTCGACAGGTTGAGTCAGGGGGTTGTTTAGTGGGAAGTGGTGATTTCTGGTTCGTAACCGGCCTCTCGGGCTGCAGTGATGATGGTTTCTGCAATATCGTCTTTCGCATCATTGTAGGCAGAAGTATCGTCGGGATGTACTGCCGCAGCGTGCCGCTTGGCTGTTGCGTACGCGTCTCGCGCGTGGGGGTGGTCACGGAGATAATCACGGAAAACCAGAGTCCGTTCCAGTCGTGTCGAGCCAACCGGGTGAAAGTGTGCATTGAACTGTTGGTCGAGACCCTCGTCGAAGCGTTCAAAGGCGAGCCAGTTCTCGCGATCGGCGTTAAACTGATAGCCGAGGTCCAGCATTGCCGACTTACAGTCGCGTGCAGTAGCCATATCGGGGACTACTGGACAAATGTCGATGATGGGTTTTGCGGCGAGGCCGGGAACGCTTGTACTCCCGAAATGTTCAATTGAGTGGGTTTGCTCCCCGATTTTTGTTCGAGGCGATCGCGTTCACCCTCGAACCGGGACGGCCATTCGTCACGATACCCCCATATCTCGATTGGAGTGTGGTACTCAGCCATACCTTCGCTAGCAACTCACTGAGGAAAGTAATTTTCGTGAAGTCATGTACACCAGAGTGAGAGTGTTAGTAATTCTTCGCATATACCCGTACAAACTGAGCCATACGCACACCCACACACACACCTACCTAACGGCTATTTCGCCGCGAGTAATATCTGACTAATAAGAATTCAACAAATCCGAAAATCTGCAAGACAGCGGCCGGCCGTGATACAGTATAACGACCACATCTCTACCGAATTCCCCCTGAGTTATCCACAATTAGCAGCCCTTGCTGTATTTCTAGAGCGCGACATAGACTAACGGACTCAAGATGACTACGGTACTTGTGCTGGATTGTCAATGAGTGGTCTCGGCTGTCCGCGGGAGTGGGATGGCGACAGGAGATCGTAATCAGGGCCTGTTCGCGTCTCCCACCCCACTGTGTCGAATGCTCCGCGCCCCGGCCAAGTATCCATATTGCCGGTCCAGCCTCTGCGCTCCCACACCCCACCGTGTCGAGTGTTCTCCAGCAATCCAGCCCCTACCCAATGTACCGACACCCTGTATATTGTGGTTTCGGTGACTAAGACAGTGGTTTAGTCGTGTTCTTCGTGAATGACTATCTTTGGAAGCCATCTCGATTTTCATCCGACGCATTAGACGCGGTGGTTTTATGCGGTAGGAGACACGACCTGTGAGTAACTGATGGCGACCTTCACGCGGGACACCCACATCTTCCAGGACGAAGATATGTTGCGCGACGACTATCAACCAGAGACAATTACAGCACGCGAGTCAGAGCTGGACGCCTACCAGACCGCACTCCAACCAGTCATCAACGGCGCCCAACCACGAAACATCTTCCTCTACGGCAAAACCGGCGTTGGCAAAACAGCAGTCTCCCGCTATATTCTCGAGCAACTCCAACAGGACACCCAACAGTATGACGACGTCACCCTATCTGTTTTCTGGTTGAACTGTACGAACCTCTCCTCATCCTATCAGGTTGCCGTCAACCTCGTCAATACACTCCGACCAAACGATGAGCAAATCAGCACGACGGGCTATCCCCAACAACGCGTCTTCGATCTGCTGTACACCGAGCTTGATGCAATCGGCGGCACCATCCTCATTGTCCTCGATGAGATTGATCACATTGGTACGGACGACGAAATCCTCTACGAGATTCCACGCGCCCGCTCAAACGACTACCTCACCACCACTAAACCCGGTGTCATCGGCATCAGCAACGACTTCAGCTTTCGCGACAACCTCTCGCCAAAAGTCAAAGACACCCTTTGTGAAGAAGAAATCCACTTCTCCCCATACACCGCGCCCGAACTCGAAGCTATTCTTGAACGCCGTGCGGAAGGCGCCCTCTACGAGGACGCGACTGAATCCGGGGTGCTCTCGTTGTGTGCGGCACTCGCCGCCCAAGACTCGGGCAGCGCACGCCAAACCCTCGACTTGCTATATCAGGCCGGTGAACTGGCTCGGGCCGCCGACCGCACACAGATCACCGAAGACGACGTCTACGCCGCCCGTAACAAACTCGAACGCAGCCAAATCGAACAAGGCATGCGAGAACTCACCCGCCACGGCCATCTCTCGTTAGTTGCTGTCCTCCAACTTGCCCTCGATTCGAACGCCCCGTTCCGCGTTCGAGATATCTACCCAGCGTATCGAACAATCGCCGAACAATCAGAGATCGATCCATTAGTCCGGCGACGAATGCACGACCACCTCGCCGACCTCGCCATGCTCGGCATCCTCGATCGGCAGTCCCGCAATGAGGGCCGGTCTGGTGGTCAATACTACGAATACGAATTCGCCGTCGACCTTGACCTCGTTGCGACGGTCGTCACTGACTTCGACGGTATCACCCTGCCACAGCGCGTTCG
This sequence comes from Salarchaeum sp. JOR-1, assembly GCF_007833275.1. Taxonomy (GTDB): domain Archaea; phylum Halobacteriota; class Halobacteria; order Halobacteriales; family Halobacteriaceae; genus Salarchaeum. The sequence continues at coordinate 2,310,201 of NZ_CP042241.1, forward strand.
GAACGTGACACAGTCTGTCGAGTGACGAGATTGTCGCACACGGAAGGAAGGGCGGGGCTGACTGCTCGCTGCATCAAGAGCATTCGACATCGTGGGGTGGGAGAGAACGCCCACGCCACCACCTCTCAATACCCCACCAGTAGCCTGCCGGTTCAACTGGGTGGCTCGGTCCGAAGAACATTCGACACAGTGGGGGGACTCTGTTCACCCAACCATTCGACACAGTCGAGTCTGAAAAAAGAGTACCCTGGCAACACAGGACCTATGTAATAACCTCTGACGGTCGATCCGCCAACCGTCTGATCTACCTTGACGGATATTACTATGCGGAAGTGACCGCGTCGATGACGATTTCGGGGTCATGCATGAGGTGATGTTCGAGGTAGCTGCCTTCACCCATCCCGCCGCCGGTATGATTGGCTTCAGTGATGCCGAGGAAGGCTTGTTCTTTCAGCAGGCGGTAGACGCGGTCTTCTGAAAGGGGGTTGCTGCCTTCCTGGTCGGCAATTGTTGTGTACGCGGTGTAGATGCGGTGGGTGCGGAAGGCCTGATCCTGTGGGTTTTCTTGTGTGAGAAGAGCTAATGCGTGAAGGATGAATTTGACATGTGGTGTCGTGCCACTGACGAGGCGTTCGAAGCGATTTACCGCCGCATGGTGGACGGCGTCGGTCACGTGGTCGATGGTGACGGTGTCGTCGCCGCGTTTTTCGGCGAGACAGCCCGCCTCATACAATGTGTCAACAGCTTTGCGAGCATCCCCATGTTCTTTCGCGGCCAGCGCCGCGATCTTCGGGATGACACCGGACGCGAGCACGCCGTCTGCGAAGGCGTCGGTCCGATGGTTGAGAATGGCCTGGATTTGCGGGGCATCGTAGGGATCGAAGACGAGTTCGTTATCCTGAAGACTGGAGGCGAGGCGTTCGTTGATGCGGTCGCGGTAGGCGATTTTGTTACTGATACAGATGGCGCCGATATGGGTGTTGGATTTGCCGCTTTCACGTGCGCGAGTGAGACTGCGGAGCAGGGCATCGCCATCGAGTTTGTCAACTTCATCGAGAATGACGACGCAGGCATCGACGTTGTGGGTAGCGAGGAGTTCCCAGGTGAGATCCCAGTAGTCGGCCGCACCGATGCCCACGCGAGGAATGTCGCGGTCAGCGTCAAGGCGTGTGGCGAATTCACGGGCCATTTCCCGGCTCGCCTTGGCTTCTGATTGATAGTCCGAACAGTCAATGTAGGCAAACCAGTTGTTGCAAGTACGATTTTCTTTATTCATTTGAACCCGTGAGTTTAACCCGGCGGGTTCAACCGGGTATTATCAGCGAGCGTACTAGACTTTTGCGGAGTTTTCTATCACCTCCTCGGTAAATTCGTCGTCGGGTCGGGCTTCGACCGGCTTCACACGGAGTTCCCCGAAGCCGTACTTCGAGTGGGAACCGACCCGCGTGATGGCGTTCTTCGCCGTCTCGACCGGCCGGTCGCCCGTGTAGCCGACAACCTGTCCGTGGTCGATGGTCTCGCACCGGAACACGTCGCCGCCCTCGACGATCTTCTCCTCGCGGTGGCGCAGCTGGGACTCGTCGTCGACGCTCCACCACCACGGCACGTCCACGTCGTTCGTCGCCGGGTACTCCGACCGAAGGACGTACGGCGTGACGACCTCGAGGAGGTACGCCTCGGCGTCCCGAAGCCGGGAGTAGTCGAGCGCCTCGAGGTCGACCGTCTGCGTGTCCTTTAGCCGGGTCATTCCGTAGCCGTAGTTCCGCTGGCCACCGAACTGGAGTCCATCAAGCACGTCCTCGCCCAGCGGTAGCACGTCCGGGTCGTCGGCGTGGAGGTAGGCGTGGACGTACCACTTCGTCGTCTGGGCGTCCTTCCGGTAGTCGTCCGGGCGCCCCATGATGGTCTCGTGCGCCAGCGCCGGCTGTCGGTGCTGGGTGCGGATCGGGTGGACGTTCAGGGCGTCCCGCGGCCGGGAGTCGAGCAGCCACGAGTGCGAGGGGTCGCGGAACAGGAACAGGTCGTCGTAGGCGTTCACGTCCGCCAGCGACGACCCGAGGTACGGCTTGATGCCGCCCTTCGAGTGTTCCTCGGGGAACGTCCCGAACTGGCCGGGGACGAACATCCCGTGACTCGCGTTGATCGACTGCGCCGTGTCGGGCGCGAGGTGCTGGCCGAACGCGTGGTAGATGGCGTTGCCCGTGACGTAGTACGGGTGGCCGAGGTAGTCCATCTCCATCTCCCACATCACTTGCTGGATGCGCGTCACGGCCGACCACCCCAGTTCTGGAAATCCTCGATGTACTGGAGCGCGGTCGACCAGCTCCAGATGCGCCGCAGGTTGGCGTCGAGCGCCCGTTCCCACTCGTCGCCGTCGGCGTCGACGGGGTGAGCGGTCAACCGCTGCCACGTCGACGCCCACGACCGCCACGGTCGGGAGCCGAGCCGGGCGAACGGCCGGCCGTCGCGGTCGCCGGTCGGGGCGATCCGCAGGGCGAACTCGTCGCCGGCGTAGACGGTGCGGTGGGCCACGATCTCCTCGGCGGGGTCGACCACGAGCGCGAGGTCGCGGAACTCGTGGCCGGCGCGGTAGTTGTCGAGCAGCGCCGCCACGAGCAGCGTGTGGTACTTCAGCGAGGTGTACGGGTAGTAGACGCTCTCGTTGAACGCCGAGACGACCTCACTGCCGAGCCACGCCCGATGGATGGTCTCGGCATCGTCCTTGGTCAGCAGCTGCCTCACGGCGCTCTCCACGTCCGCTCGTGTGAACTCCTCGGGGTCGTACCGGCTCTCCCCTGTGAGGAGCGAGAGCCGGTAGTGGTTCTCGTGGGTGTCGACCGTCTGCTCGGGCTGGCCGCTGGGCCGGCTAAGTGCCGACGCATCGCCGTCCGCGCCGAGCGGGACGGTCTGGTTCACCGGGACGCCCGCGAACGTCTCTGGGGCGTACTCGTGGGGCTCGCCGTTCAGTTTGTGAGCGTCGTGGCGGTACGCGGCGACCATCTCGTCCTCGGGGCCGTCGTCGTCCTCGAAGTCGGTGAGGCGTGCGTTCTCGCTCATCCGTGATCACCGTCGATCCGGGAGGCGAGCGCGTCCTCGATCTCGTGGCGGTGGTTCTCGGACCACCGCTCGTCCTTGTCGTCCATTTTGTTGGTGTTGCTTTTCGCACGGTCGAAGACGCGCCTCAGTTCGCGCTCCTCGTAGAGCGGGTTGATGAGGTCGCAGTAGACGATGCCCGCACCGAAGTTCCGAGACCCGCCGAGTTGGTGCATAAAATCGGTGTTATGGGCGTTGAGGAACTCGACGGCCTCGGCCAGCAGCCCGAGGAACTCGGGCTTCGTCTCGCGGAACGAGAGGTGCCAGCAGCCGTCGAGATTCGCTACGGCGTCGACCTCGGTGTTCCGGAGCGGCTCGCGGTTGTCTTCCTCGTTCCGGGAGACGACGTTTCGGTTGAGTCGGCGGTAGTGGCCCTCAGCCTGTCCGCGCTCGTACTTCACCGAGGAGCGGACGGGCGAGAACTTGATGGGGCGGCGCATCAGTTTGCCGGGGACGCCGCCGAAGCCACCGAACAGGTCGAAGATCACACAGCCGTCGTCTTCCTTCGGGTCGTCGACGCACGCGCCCTTCTCGTGGTAGCCGTCCTCGAGGTCACGGTCGTACACGTCCTCTTTCCGGAAGTTGGCGTTGGACTCGCCGGGGTGGCAGGCGGTCGCGCCGCGCTGCTGAACGACGCCCTCCATCCCGTGACGAAGCCAGCCGGAAAGCGGGTAGGCGGGGATGATGCCGCCGATCTGGTTCTGCGGGTCATCGTCCTCGTAGTTGTCGCTCGATGCGTGGTGCCGGTCGGTCATAATCGAGTCACCTACGACGAGCAGGTCGCACTCGATCCGAACGTACACATCCGTGATGTCGGTGATGTCTGTCATAGTGTGTTGCTGTCTTGATGTACGGCGTGGTCAGCGTGCGGAGAGGGCGGCGTGGAGTTCGTCTACGCTGCCGACGGTAATGTCGCCCACTTTATACACCTTCTTCGTTTGACCATTCTCGTCCCGGTAGATGCGAGCCGTCACGCGGGAATCACTCGTCGGCATCATCCACCTCGCGTCGACGGTCAAGTTCCTCAGCAGCTTGGAACAGTATGGTAGCCAGTTCGCGGGCTTCGTCGGTCGTGAGACCGGTCAACTGTCCGGCTCGCACGTTACCGTCGCCCTTGGCCTCAATCTCCAGCGACACACCCTCAGTCCAGTACGTCACCTGAGCAAGCCGCTCGGTGAAATCGTCGTCGTTGAACGTGAGCCGACCGTACTCACCGTCGGCGCTGGCCGTCACTTCATCTGGTGTGATTTCACCGGTCACGTAGAGACTGGTGCCGAGCGGCTCCCAGTTTTCGACATTCTGGATGTCGTAGTCCTCATTCTCCCAGCGAGACGCTGCGAGCGCAGCGACGCCGCCGAGGTACTGACGACGGGTTAGGTCAGTCATCGAATTCTCCCTCCGCTGCATCGGTGGCGACCACCAGCCGGGCGGCAAGGTCGCGGGCGTCGTCGGGGTCGAGGCCGGTGCCGACCTTGATGGGGCCGGACATCCACCGGAGTCCGACGCCGCTCCAGCCGCCCTCTTCGTGAACGCCTTCAACTTCGAGCGGGCCACCATTCATCTCCGCGGTGACGTGGACGTTGTTGAGGTCTCCGGGGACGGAACCGCAGTCCGTCAGCGAGTGCGTCCCGTCGTCGGTGACACTCCGGTCTTCCACGATTTCCTCGGGAGCGGGCGTGTCGCCAGCCGCCGCCTGCGGGAGCGTAGCGAGCGCGGCGGCGGCGAGGAACTGACGGCGCTGCATTAAGCCGTCACCCCCTCGAAGCCCTTCCGGCCAGAAATGTAGCAGTCGGCGCACGGGAAGCCTTCGGAGAGCTTCGCGCATTCGTCGCAGGTGTCTTCTTCAGTCGGTTCGACCGTCGTACCGAGACTTTCTTGCCCCGGCGCCGCGTTCGTTGACATGGGTTCTTCATTCACCGTGGGGAACCCGGCCCGCGTGTCACAGCACGCGGGCGTTCCTTCGACCGCTACGCCCTGAGGGCCGGGCTTTCACATCACTGGTTACTATTTGTAGTCACTTATAGGTTACTGCTCACAGTCACTATGACTGTAACCAGTAATTAAGTAACTGCACGCAGTAATAGGTACTATGGCAGAAGCCAGCCAACGAGCGGGTATGGTAGACGACCAGTACCGTGGACTCCTCACCGAGCGTGAGCGTGAAATCATCAAGGGGGAGGCAGACGTTTCCGACAACTACCGCTACCGAGTGGTGAGTCGCGTCCGAACCAAGATCGAGAACGTGGGTGAGGACGTGGAAATACTGGCGGAGAACCGCGACGATCTGCTCGAAGAGCTTCGAGATAAAGTCTGCGAGGGAGACGAGTGACGTCGAAGGGTTACGTGATAGACACTGCTATCGTTTTTGGAAGAAACATCATTCAAAGTCCAGAATATCTGTCGTGTTGAATAGCGGTGCTGGCTGGGATGGTTGAATTTTTGATTCGCTTGTCAGGGGCTGATGCCGGCGGTCTCAAAATCGGTGCCGCTTCACCGTGTCTCAGAGGATGCCATTCAACACAGCACAACCTTCTGCAATCCACCCGGGTGGAATGATGAGGCGAATGGCTGCGGGCGTCCGGGTGAATTCGGACGGCAGGTCAGGTGTCGTATCGGATTTCGCTGAGATGGTCCCAGAGTTCGACGCAGCCGGAGTCGTACTTGACGTTCCGGAGGTAGCCCGGACGACCGCCTTCGTCACGTGCGTCCTCGGAGGCCATCGCTCGGGGTGGGTTGCGGAAGAGGAGGTCGCCGATGAGGACGAGCGCGAACACGGAACTCACGCCGATCGCGAGGTTCTGCATTGCGGGAACGACACCGGCAAGACCGATTCCGACGGCGAACACGCCGGCGATGCCGAGGAGCATGTAGTCCGGACGGGAGACTCGTTCCTGGAGCGTCCGGTAGCCCTCTCGGCTTGCGGCGGGTTCGTGGGGTGGTTCGCCGTCGGTCATCGTGCGTGGCAGTGATAGCGTTTCTCTAAAAAACCTGGTGGTAGGGGTCAGACGAGGCTAGTGCCGTCGAACTCCCGCTGATCGTAGTCCATCTCCATCAAGTCGAGAATCGTGGGCGTGATGTCGTAGAGGTTCGTGTCCGCGATGCTGGCCGCTGGGTCATCGACGAAGAGCGTGGCGTCGTCGAACGAATGCATCCCGTTCCGCGGGCCGTGCTCGAACACGTCGTGGTCGTCACTGAACCCCGCCTTCAGGTCGAAGCCCTCACGGGGGATCGCGACGAGATCGGGCGCGATGTCATCGTGTGGGCCCGCGAACGCGTCCGCCTTCGTGACCACGCGCTCGATCACTGGGTCGCCGTCCGGGCCCGTGAGCGATTCGAGCTTCGCCGCGAGGTCGTTTCGAACGTCGTCGTAGTCCGCCTGGGGAACGCTCCCACGTGGCTCGCGGCCGTCGAGGTTGAGGTAGAACCGCCCCGGAATGAACGAATACGCCTTCGTCTCGCTACTGATGTCGTCAAGATTCTCCGGGTCGCTCGTTCGGAAGTCGAGCCAGCCCTCGGCGTGAAGCCACGTGTTCAGGTAGACCTCGTACGCCTCGGTCTGGAAGCCGTGATCCGAGGCGACGATAAGCGTCACATCATCCGGAAGCTGGTCGCGGAGCCGGCCGATGTACTCATCTACTTTCTCGTAGAAATCGAGAAACTCCTCCTTGTACTCGCCGTCCTGGGCGTAGTCGCCGTAGAGGAAGTGGTTCACGCGATCCGTGGTCATGAACACCCCGAAGAAGAGGTCCCAGTCGTCCGCCGCGATATAATGAGAGAACGCCTCGTAGCGCGCGTCCAGCGTCTCGTGGGCGTTCTCGATGAACGCGGACTTGTCGTCTTGGTGGCCGAGTTTCGCGTTCGCGTCGATCCGGTAGTCGATGGACTCCAGGTACTCTGCGACCTCCTGGTCCGAGGACGCCTTCTCGATGCCGGGGGAGAGGAATCCGGAGACCATGCGCTGGAGGTTCCCCTGGGGCGGGAAGGTGACGGGGACGTTCACTACTGTGGCGTCCCGGCCGGCGTCCGTGACGCGATCCCAGACCCGGGTCGCCTGCACGTCACGCCCCATCGGCACGTACGTCTCGTAGCTTCCGTTCTCCCGATCCTGGAACCCATACACGCCCGTCTCACCTGGATTCACGCCGGTGGTGAGCGCGGGCCAGCACGCCGACGACTCCGGCGGCACAATCGACTCGATCTCCCCACTTGCGCCGTCCTCACTGAGCGCGTGGAGGTTCGGGAACACGTCTGGGTTGTCCTGGATGAGGCTGTCGGGGACGCCGTCGATGCCGAGGAAGGCGACGCGGGGCTTGTCGGTGTCGCCGCGGAGTTTATCGAACAGCCCCATCGTTTACATGTACCCGAGATCGCGAAGCCGCTCCATCAGGTCTTCCTTGTCCTGGGCGCGGCCCGCACGCTCCGTGGTCTCTTCAAGGTTCTGCAACCACGCCGGTTCGTCCTCGGCCTTCTCCGTACTGACCTCCGACCCGAGACTCCGGAAGCCCTCGAAGTACTTCGGCGATATGGGGATGTCCGCGTGCGTGAGGTCGTTCGGGAGATCGTCGTAGGATTGGGGGACGTAGCCGTCGTCCGGGAATCCCGCGACGGTTTCGGGGACGACGTAGTACCAGAAGGCGTCCCAGACCGCGCGCTCGTCGAACTGCAGGATCGGCTGCACTCGATCGTGGGGCGGATAGATATCGGGGTCGTGACGCGGCGAGTAGAACGTCTCGTCGGCGCGGGCTTCCTGTTCGTCCCACCGAATCCCACTGAAGATGCCGTCCACGTCGTACTCCTCTAAGGCGTCATTGAGGGCGACGGTCTTCAGGAGGTGGTTGCCGACGTAGGTGTCGAGGAGGAACGGGAAGCTGTCTTCCTCGTACTCGAGGAGGTCGCGCACGTGGTGCTGGTTGTGCTCCGAGAGTTCGCTGATCGGGATGTCGTCGCCCGGCGTCAGGTCGTGTTCGGCGACATACTCGCCGACGTCCTCGTTCCGCGCGTAGATGACGTCGAGCTCCCACTCTTGGGCCCAGTAGTCGACGAAGTCATGGAGGTCGTCGAAATGCTGGAAGTGATCGATGAAGATTGCTGGTGGGAGGTCGTACCCGAACTCCTCCGCTACTTCCTTGACGAAGTAGAGCGTGAGGGTGGAGTCCTTCCCGCCCGTCCACATGATCGCGGGGTTCTCGTACTCCTCCAGGCCCTGTCGAGTGACTTCGATAGCCTTCTCGATCTTGTCTTCGAGACTCGGATACTCCTCGGGAGATTCGTTCTCGCCGCTACTGTAGTCGACGTCGAGATACTCCGGGAACGACTGACTGGCCATGACTATACCGACGACGTAGTCTGGGGAGGATAAAGGCTTGTTCATACCATCAGGTAGTGTTCAGATAAGCTTTTTTCGTGCGAATCCGAACGTTTGAAGCTGATTTTCGACAGTATCTGCTTCTAGATAGCTGAAACATCTATAGGGCAGGTTGGTTCGGCGTTATAATTCTCCAAGGAAACGTTCAACGCTGTTCCAATTACCGTGTTTCTCGTATCTGTAATCGAGCCTGTGTCGGGGCAGTATTGCTTGCAGCCATGGTGCAGAATCAACGAAATGTTTGTCGCAGAGTTCCGCGATAATCACCTCGGTGATCGTCCGATTTTTATTGGAGAACCCTTGTAGTACGGCAATCGTTTCGTGTCGGAACTGATAACAGCGTACAGCCAGAGCGTTCCATTTAGATGAATAATTTCCCGTCAACCGTAACACGATTCGTCTTTGCGCTATCAAGCGGCCGTAAATCTACCTTCGGTAACCAATTGCGACCGGTCGTTCGACACTCAACATATCAAAACTGAATTAGAATCCGGAAGCAGTAGTCCAATCAAATAAGTTGGATACCAAGCTTCAAGTCAGGTTCGAATTTCGTCTCTCCCACTAGAAACCTAACTCAAAGCAATCAGGACTCCAATGAGGCGGGAATTTCTGGCATGAACACTAGAAGATTGCCCCGTGTCACTCTTCATCCTTATCTGGACAGTACTCCTGTACAGACTAGTAAACTATATACGGCCAACATTTCGGCTTCGCGATAACTGGGGACCTCGTTGAAACCGGGGAAACAGTTATTAAAACCGCTATACTTTCGCTTCCTTTCAACAGCGGCCAACAGGCGATCGGATTTGCCTAAATCTAAATTTAACCCACTCAAAACTGCGCCCGATCACATTGTTGTTGTCACAGTCGATGCGTTGCGGCCAGATTCTGTCCCGGAAATCGGAATAGAGTTTTCACATGCTATTACACCGGGTACATGGACGTTCCCAGCAGTTACGAGCATTCTATCTGGACTGTATCCTCACGAACACGGGGCCAATACTATTGTCACAGATGGGGATGAAAACCAACAAGTACCCTCCGAGCCACAAGAGATAGCCAATCCCTCCGGTGGTTGGCCCAGTCTTACCGATATATACCCAGTAATTCTAAACACAGTGGGAGAGTCTGTCAAAGGAGAACTATGGACTGAACCAATCCCGGACGACAGAAGTGGTCTCTGTGAGGCCAGCCATTATGGAAGTGAGCGAAAAGCTGTCAATTGTGGAACGCAGAAATTACTTCGGTCAAAGAACGACAATATTACGTAGTTGGCTCCATTAACACTGATACGAATACTGGATCACTTTCGCGTGGGATCGATGACGAGTTAAATTCAAAACTTCTTTAAAAATGACTGGCTTCAAGTCAGACTCAATTAGTTAGTGGTTTTGCGGAAGAACAACTCGAAGCGCTTGGATATAAGTAATGTGTCTACGAGTAAGAATTTAATTTGGTCGAGAACTGATGGCGGAGTTCAAGCCAAGACTAGATAATATCGTTAATTGAGATAAGTTAATGGAAGCAATTTATACCAGTTATTGATGAAACATGGATGAGGATAATTTTGATGACGCTGGCGTCAGTACCCTTGCAACTCAGGGCGGTATCACCTTCTTTGGCAGTGTTTTCGGACGAGCGTTGGGTTTCGTCTTCACGATCGGAGTTACTAAATTAGTCTCTGCCTCAACGTTCGGAGTCTACTCACTCGGATTGGCTGTAATTCTCTTTACTAAATCAGTGGCCGATCTAAGTGTCTATCGGGGAATTGACTACTACATCCCCCAGTATCTTCCTGATGAGAACTACCAGAAAGCGCGAAATCTATTCGCCACCACGACTGTAATTGCGCTTCTTGGAACCGGACTTGCAGTACTCGTCCTCTGGTTGGTTACGCCACAGATAGCCTCGATATTTGGGGAGGGGAGATTAACCGAGATACTACCAATTCTATCTCTTGCACTCCCATTTCTGGCTTTCCGCGATATCGTGATTCGCATGTTTATCGCAATAAAGCAATTGAAGTATCGAGTGTTTCTACGTGATCTTCTTCTTCCTGGAGGGAAACTACTTGTCACACTGGGCCTCATATTTGCAGGTTACGAACTTGTGGCCCTATTGGGGGGATACCTATTGTCGGTAATCGTGGTGGCTCTCGCAGGAGTTATTTTCCTGCAACGCCGGGTCGGCTGGTTGTTTGACGGCCCAGTCGAAGGTTTCGGGCTGGGCGAATTATTCTCCTATTCTCTTCCGTTAGTCTTCGCTGGCGTAATTTATGCGACAATCAGCCAAATAGATTTCTTTATAATTGGATATTACCCGAATACAAATTCGAAGGATCTTGCAATATATAAGGTAGCTAATCTCCTGGGGGTTAATATACTGATATTTTTGAACTCATTGGCACCAGTCTTCAAGCCAATGGTTACCGAGGTAAAAAATGACAATGAGTTGCTCAACAGCCGTTACAGTCTCGCAGCACGCTGGATACTTTTATGCACCCTCCCAATTGCACTGACACTCATCTTAGCACCAAGGACATATCTATCTCTGCTGTTCACTCCCGTATACGCCGCTGGCGCAGGAGCGTTAATTGTTCTTGTACTCGGCTATCTAGTGAATTCCTCAGTAGGCCCAGAAGGGATGGTTCTTGAGGGACTTGGATTTACCAGATTGACTTTAGCAAACACTGTTTTGATGGTCAGTGTAAACGCTCTCCTCGATCTTCTCCTCATACCACGACTCGGAATTCTCGGTGCTGCAGTTGGAACTGCAGTGGGAATTACATGCGGCGTTATCGCAGGAGTTCTCGAACTCCGATATTTCCGGGGACTCTTGCCCTTTGATAGAAGAACCGTCTACGTCCTTCTCTCAGGTGTGCCACCGCTGTCTGTTGGATGGATTGTTACCGCTTTAATCGACAGCCAATTACTCCTCGCAGTAACCCTCCCAGTTATCGTCCTTGTATCCTATCTAATCCCTCTCCAGATCTTCGATGTCTTTGGTGAAGAAGACAAATTGGTTGCAGACCTCATCGAAAAGAAATTTGGAGTTGGCCTACTAGGTTGGTTCATTCACCGGAAATAAATACCTCGTCACCGATACCCGAGGGCCTCAAGTTTTTCTTCGAGATCTTCTTCAAACGTGTCCGCGGTATCTGTTGGCGGCTCGGAGACAGTGTGTCGACGTGGGCCATGATTGATGACTAGCCAGGGTACCTTGCACAGTTCGACAGTATGAGGATGGCGATAGTGCTCGTAAAGTTTTCCTAATATGGGGTATGGTTGTTCACCGAACATTTCCCCATGATCTGCTGAAACAACCACCTTTCCGTCGATCTCTGAGATAAGTTCTTCTACTTCCTCCAGGACGATATCGAGCGTTTCACGATATGCCTTCCTCGCTTTTTCGACCTCTATCTCGCCATCAGCGACCGCCTCAAAGAGTCTAATCTTATCTGACTGGTCGTTTGGATCGACTCCACCGAGATTTAATTGGTCGCGTAATTTGTCCCCCGTCGGGCCTAGTGGCGGATCGTGGGGCTGCATATAATGAACAATTACCCGTTTATCGTCATACTCATCATGGGCACGTATCGCCGCATTTGTAACCGTCTCAGGCCTCACACAATTTGCCTTAGTATCCCAACTAGATAACGGGTCGTCAACAATTGCGTGGAATACTCCGTCATCTATGCGATCAACATGAGGGTTTGCAGTTACATAAACTGTATCATGTAATTCTCGTCCAGCAAAATTCTCTCTGATGAACTTTGGGCTATCCGGCCCTTGAGAAATCCGACTATCTAGTGTCCCCGGTAAATCATTTTGATTCTCGAAATCATCATAGCGGCACGCATCTAAGAGAATGAGTGTATCCCAATCTGCCTCCATAACATCAATCCCGGACCCAAACCTAAACTGGAATATTCGATTGAACAAGGGTTTAAAAAGATTAGAAATCTTTGCCACATTGGGGCGATCCGTGATACCACCCCCGAGCCGAGCCTGAATAAATAATTGGGCTTTTAATATTAACTGAACAATCCCGTGTTCCTTATAGATTTCAAATACTCTCCTCAGTAGAGACATGAAGGATTCCCCATCTTATGAGTGGAACCTGACCCGGCGCATATTTCCAATCTTCGGTTTGAATTCCGTCCTGTTATCTGGCCCTGTACAATGATATGCCGATAAATGGTTTAACACTCAACCAAACAATATTTCTTCCATGGATGTGGGAATCTTTGCAACACAGTCCCTCTATGACTCTAATACCCAGAACTCAATCTCTGGGCGCATTCAGGCCCCATCCAAACGGCAAATATACTATCGCTCATCCCGAGAGGCCGTAACAACCATTGTGGAAGCCGTGATATCTTGCTAAATCCAGTGTCTGAATGACTGCTCTATTGAAAATGGAAGACGGCGGCAGGATTACTCCGTAATGAGTTTGAGGAAATGAGGTCGAGACGGCGATTATGGGAGTCGCTTTACTCGACCTCGTTGAGACAGCACTACGTGTAGCTAAACAAGCGTTGGGGAAACGAGCGGGCAAGCCCGACTCAGGCGGGCTTGCCCGCGAGGCCCACATCGTCGCTCACTGTATTCGCAAGGAGGAGGGCCACAGCTACGTCGAACTCGTTGATCGGCTGAGTCTCATGCCGGCGGTCTGCGACCGCCTCGGCATTCACCCGGACGCGCCGCCTGATCCAACCACGTTCTACCACTCGTTCGACCGCTACGCGATGTACGTCTGGCGGGCGTTGCTGCGCATTTCCGCGCAGCAACACCCGCAGTCTGGTCACGTCGCACTGGACAGTACGTTCTTCGAACGGAAACAAGCCTCACAACACTATCTCCAGCGGTGTGGGCGAAGTGTCAAGACGATCAAAGCGACGACGCTGACCGATACAGAATCGTTGGCGGTGCTGGACGTCCACTGCTGTATCGAGCGTGAACACGATACGAAGGCTGGCCCGCGGGTCGTCCGCCGGAATGCGGACGACCTGCGGGCCGTGGCCGCCGACAACGGCTTCCAAGACTGGCATACCGAATACGAGATCGCTGCACATGATATCGAGTACCTCGTTCACTACCGCGGTTCAACAGCGAAGGCAACCGCGAATAACGCACTCATCCGAGCGAAGGGCTACACACAGCGATGGATGGCAGAAACGTCTTACTCGACGGTCAAGCGAACGCAGGACTCCGCCCTGCGTTCGCGGTTCTGGTACCGCCAGTTCCGTGAGATCGTTCTCCTGTTCGCGCTCAACAACCTCAAGAAGCTCGCCAAAACGCTATGATCCCGCTCCCGTACCGCATTTTCAATAGAGCAGCTCACTCCAGTTTGGAATGTCGAGGGCCTGAAGATAGGGTCCGCGAGAACCGACGAACGGGTCATCCGAATCCGTGGTCTGGAATCGCTGATGAACGTTCCGCGCGGCGTTACCGAGGTCGCCGAGCAGGTATGCCTCATAGGCGTCCTTGATCTGTTCTGCGCGGCGAGCAGGATCGTTCATCGGGTATCGATCTCCATTCGAATTGCCGATTCGAGGTCATCGACGCCTTTCATCTCCTTGATGACCTCGACAGAGAGTTCGTTCAGACGGACGCTACCCTCCTCCGCGAAGCGCTTGAGTATGTCCATGGCATCCTCGCTCAGTCCGTGTTCCTCCTGGAACGAATCCCATCCGTGCTTTCCGGCGTTCTGTTCCCACTTATCGGTCAAGTTGTCCCACCGGGACTCCAGAGACGATAGGGTTCTGTCCTCGTCCCAGATCGACTCGTTGAGGAACGCATCCATGTCCGATAACACCTCCTCGAAATCGCTCCCGGCACCCCCGATGATCTGATTGAGGTCACGGGCGGATTCGATTTCCCCTTCCCATTCCCGCTGGTGTTCTCGAATCGCGTCTATCGTCTCGCTCCGAGCATGACGAACTACCTCTCGAGCGTCCTCGACGCTCTGGAGGATTTCATTCGTCCGCCTGTCTTCGGCCGCACTGAGCACTTCCTCATCGGTGATGTCAGAGACCTCACGGACACGACGGACCGCCCTATCTACTTCGTCGAGGCGGTCGCCGCCGAAGACGCTCGTTAGCACTCCGTCGTAGAAAAGCAGGCCTTCGACGGACGAGTCGAGACTGCTGAGTTCCCGCCCCAAATCCCCGATGTTGTCCTTCGCTCGCCGGATCTCCGCTTCCAGATCGTTGGCCCGTTCGGCACGATCCGCTTTCTCCCCGATCTCCTCGATTTTCCGCTCGAGTTCGTCCTCGAACTGAGATTCGCTCATTACTGGACACCTCCGATAGTCTGCTGGACTGAGTCGCGCGCGTCACTGAACACCTCGAACTCTGTCGAGGACTCGACCTGATCTCGGAAGTCGCCGACTTCGCTACCTTCGGCGTCTTCCAACGCCTCGACCATCTCCGCAAAGACCTCGTACACTTCCCATGCAGCGCTCTCGTTCAGACTACGCTGATATTCGTGTAGAAGAGCGATTGACGAGATTGCGTCGTCCGTCTCCGCGTCTTCGATTTCATTGAGAGTTGACCGGAAATCTCCAAGACCGAGGTCACTCTCGGAATCGTTCAGTAACTGCCCGACGTCCCCCCATTTCTGACGGTGGGTGACGTTGAGCGGCCCCAGCGCGCTTTCCATTTCATCGTAAAGTTCAGCTAATTCCTCCTGAGTATGGCTCAGGTGGTGGAACCTCCGGTAATGGTCGGTTTCCTCCTGGAGATCTCCGACGTCCACTTGCTGTTCCACCTTCTCCAGTTCACCCGCTAGGTCGGAGAAGTCCTCTACAATCTTCCCGAAGCGCTTCTGAGAGTTGTTTCGAGTCGTCCCGATTCTGTAGGCGTCCGCTAAATCATCGACGCTCGTCGTACTTAGACCGCTCAGGTAACTGTCGAGATTCTCGGACACGCCGTTGATGGCTTCATTGAGGCGCTCGTAATCCACTACGTTCTCTTTCAAGAGGAAGAAGCCTCGTGCGAGGCTTCCGATGTCTCCCGTGTGATTGGAGGCCCGCTCGAAAGCGCCTTCGAGGCCCTGTGGGAGTTCTATCCCGACGTCGGATTGGTAGCTGAGGGGGGACGTCTCCTCCATCTGGTACCCCTCGAAGACCAGTTCGGGCGAAAGATCGGTTTTCCCCTTACCGATATTCATCACCAGGAAGTGAGCAAGGACGACGAACTCCTCTATAGTCATCTGCTCGGGGAGGTGGCCTTCGATGTCCCGCCGCATCCGACCCCGATACTCCACGACCTTGTCGGTCGCCCAACCCCGGAGTTTGTCGAAATTGGCGTCGTCTTCAAACGAGTCCGCGTACCCGTGGTGGAGCATCTGACGGTATAGTTCCTCATTTTCCGTACCGTGGGGTACTTCGAAACTCATCGACGCCGGCGAGTCGGCACCTCGTATAACCACGGGCGGCTCTGATCCCCGGTCGAAATAGATCCCCGTGGTGTTCCTCGCCGTGGAGTTCTCGTTCGCAAGTCTTGTCGGGTCGTGCCACCTCTCCAGCGTGGCCACCACGCCGTCTCGGAACCGATCCGCGGATGCGTACTCCGTACCGTCCATCAGCCAACTCTGGAACTCCCGGTAGTCCTCTGGCGGAACTTCAACTTCCGGTTCCGGACCCGGACGTCCTTCTTCATCATCTCCTTCATCCCCCTCTTCGTCCGTTTCTTCCTCCACTTCCTCCGATTCATCTTCCTCCGGTTCCCGGTCGGCTTCGTCTTCGTCATCGGTGTCGATGCGCTCGGAGGTCGGCTCAGCTCCCGGTTCGCGCTCGATGACAGTCACGTCCCCCGCTGCGAAGCTGGTGTCGAAGAAGACGTTCCCGTCTTTTTCCGCCGCCCCGTGCGTATCAACTCCAAACGCGTCGAACACCTCGGTCGGAAGCCAGAGCTGTCCCCGGTGTTTCAGTGCGTACCATTGAGTCAACTCGAGGCACGGCGTGGAGTGCTCGTTGATTCCGATGAGGTAAGGGCGTTGGCGGACGTAGGAATTGTTCTGTACTGCCTCGAACGGAGGCACGTCCGAGGTCAGGCATTCTGCGATGACGTGGACGAGTAAAATTCGCGGCGTCTGCTGGAGGTTGCCGTCCTGCACGAGGTTGGCATAGACGTGTCGGATGAACGCTTCGTTGAACGGGTACACCGAATCGAACGCCTCTTCAGGCACCTCGGCACTCGCTTCGGAGTGTTCCTTGATCGCGTCGAGGTACGCCTTAACGAGGACGACGGGAGCGCTCTGCCCTTCGAGGAAGTAGGCCTGACCGTTGTCGTCGGTCATGCTGAGATACCCCTGAGTCCGCTGTTTCATGTAGGTCAACGAGTCTTCGCTCGTCGATAGCGCGTCGTCGATATTCTCGCGCTCCCACCCCGTCGTCCATCCCATAATGACGTCGTAATGGCCGCTGGACAACTCGAAGATATGGTCCAACAGATCGTCTTTGAGCACGCTGAACGTGGTCAGGTCCTCACAAATCAGAACCGGGCGCTTGCCCTCTTCGACGTAAGCTTCGGAGATGTCCTCTAACTCGCGCTTGAAGTCCTCGATGCCGATGTTCCGGGTCAGCAGATCGTGAACAGCGCGGCGAACTACGGGATAGACGTCGTCCTCTCGCTTGGTTTCCCCGAACGCGCTGAAACAGATACGTCCGTAGTCCTCGCGGGACAGCAGGTACTCCTTGATGTCCTGTTCTTGGCCTTCCTTCTCCACGGACTCCTGATACTCTTCGATATTCTCGACGAGAATGGTTCTGAAATCCTCCGCATTCGAACGGGGTTCGAGGAACTCCTCCAAGTCGAAGCTTCTGAGGGCGCCCTGTCCTTTGTAGAACGTGTGGAGTCCCTGGATGATGAAGTCCGCGACGTCTTCCGGGTTCAGCGAAGAAATGTCGTTGACCTCTTCGTATTCTTTGTCGATGGGGTCGTGGAGGATCTCCAGAATCTCGTCTAGCCTGGTGTTGCTCCTGGAGATGTGGATTGCGACGTGTTCGTCGTCGGTCCCATCGCTCTCGCCGTAACCGTTGATCTCGTACTCGAGCCACTGGCAGAGATGGCTCTTCCCGCTCCCGACCTCACCCTTGACGATGAAGATGCGGTTGTCGTCTTCGAGGTCTGAATCCAGAACTGCGTCCCGGAACTGGGACTCCGTCACGAAGGCGTCGTCTCCGCTGTGGGGGCGCAGTATCTCCGCCCGTATCTTGTCTATCTCGACGTGGGTCTCTCGGAAGACCTTGGGAGTCTTCTGCTGTGACTCCGGTTTGATGAAATCCTCTACGACATCTCGGTCCCAGTTGCGAACCATTTGAGTCATGCTTCGTACCTCCGTTCCGACCTTTCGAGTGGGTGCCAGTACGAAGGTCTGTCTGGCGCAGCCTCGATCGTATAATCGGCTGGCGTCTGACTGTTATCGATGCTCATCGGAAGGTCTACGACTTCACTCCGGTCGGACATCCCCGTGAGTGACAAGGCACCGTCCGCGACGAGGCTCTCTAGGACATCGGCAACCCCGACGTGGACTGCCGGTTGTCCTCCAGTCCGACTGAAGACCGGGAAGAAATTCCCGTCGATCCACTCCAGAGCGGATAAAACGCTATCCCCGTTCGCCCGGTGACGTTGATGGTGGAACAGCAGTTCGTGAAGCACTGCTCTGCTCGGGGACAGCAGTATCTCGTCGTGGTCAGAGGAGAACGAGAGACCTCCGAGAGGCGCGAGGAGATTCGCCCACATCAGTATTTTCTCCTCCCTCCACTCGAGGTCGTAGTCGGTCTCCCGATCGACCTCGATCACAAGGTCGTCCACGGAGACGCGACGAACCCCGTAGTGCCCCACGTCTGCTGAGATCTCCTGAACGGCGACCTCGTAGATGGCGGCGAGGTGGGATTGCTTTCCTGTCTGCTGCCCTATGTGATAAAGGAGCCTCGGTTCGAACGTGAGTTCAAATTCTGGAAAGAGATCCCGGTTCATCGGGTTGAGGACATCTTGTCCCGTCTGTTCCACCATGTCCA
Organism: Salarchaeum sp. JOR-1; assembly: GCF_007833275.1. Lineage (GTDB taxonomy): Archaea > Halobacteriota > Halobacteria > Halobacteriales > Halobacteriaceae > Salarchaeum. The sequence goes on from NZ_CP042241.1 coordinate 2,328,685, forward strand.
ATGTCCGCAAGAACCGAAGGCAGTTGTCGATGTGGTCTGTTTCGAGGCCCGACGAGCATGGACGGCCAAACCGGTTTTCGATCTGTGAAAGCGGAGTCATGGGGTCAATATCGGTATAAATTGACTTGAGTTCGGCCCCACGAACCGTCCCGTAGCCTGTCAGGAGCTTTTCCGGTTTCGACGTGTTGTATTCGTAGTCAGACATCGGCGTACAGTTCTGCGTTCTGTTGGCGTCGTTCGTCGAGACGATCCGTTCTAAACTGACACTGCGTGAGCATCGAATCCATGTTGTTCGCTATTTTCTGAACGTCTCCTCGTTCCGTCCACGAGCGTAACGCCTCCCGGATTCGTTCCGTGTACCTGTCGAGAATCTCCTGTAGATCGTGCTCGACGAAGTAATAGAGCGGGTCCCAGGCCGGACTGTTCGGAGGCGCCTTCTCGTAATCGAATAGTTCCGGAAGAGTGCTGGCTGGCGCACCAACGGCGTTGTGACAGTCCGAGATCTGGTGATAGTAGAGGTTTTTGGAGCCCCGGTTGGTCGAGACAGGTAACGCCGAATCTAGGTTGTCCCGGATATAGCTCGTTACCCGCGACTCGTAATCGATCCCCTTGTTCGGCGTGAACTCATCCACGAAGGAACGCTCGGTCGTGTATGCCGGTGTCCGTGGTGCGTTGGTATCAGAGACGACGATGTAAATGTCGTCTTCTGATCGCTGCTTCAGGAGCGACCTAACGAGGTGTTGCTCGCCGTATTCGGTCAGCCCCTCTTGGCTCACGACGTGGACCAAGGGGAACTCTATCTCGTGAGGGTCTACATCCTCCGGACCGAAGTAGGTGTACGAAACTGGCTTGAAATCGTTGTCCCAGAGGTCTGTGTGTATGATCCTGTCGTACCCGTGCTCTATCAGCAACGGGAGGCTGCGTAATTGAGCCCTCGGCTCGTGGGTGTGCTCACCGACGTATGGATCTCGAATGACGATGAGGTTCGCATACGTCTGGCCGGTCAGTGAGGAGAGCCCTGATTCCACGAGTTGTGACAACCCGCGGTCACCTGATAAATGTATTGGAGGGATAGACCTTCGGCCTACTGCGAGCCGTGGTATTCAGGACGGGCGGGACAGTTCCAGCGTAAATCACACTCGGAACAGGTTCCCTCAGATGGCGCGTCCGCGGGAGATATGTCGAACCAATCGCCGCCTTCTCGATCCTGTTCGATGTCATCTACGGTTTCTTCGAAAGCGGAGAGTGAACTCTCCACTGAGCCCTCTTGGAAATTGAGTTCGAAGACCGCATTGTCTCGATCGTCTTCTCCCAAAAAGTAGATGACTCCCCTCTCGGGATATTTGCCCTGCTGATAGCGGTATAGTTCTGCATAGGTGTTCAGCTGGGCTTGGTAGTCGTTCAGCTCCCGACTCCCGTCCGGCCGTTGTCCCGCCTTGTAGTCCCAGATCTCGTAACCGTCTACGTCGTCCCCCGCGAGAACGTCAACGACCCCTTCCAGAACGAAGTCATCCCGGTTGCTCTGAAGGCGGTGTTCGGTGTCAACGACTCGCGGGTAGAGCCGCTCGCCTTCCTTCCTGTTGAAGCGTTGGATGTACGAGAGCGCAGTGTCTTCGGCCTCTTGGCTCATCGGATAGATATTCCGGGCTTTCAGCGCTTCGGCCACCTCGCGGAAGTACGTGGCAATCTCGTCGTCGGTCGGGATCGTGCCTTCGTCGATGTCCTCGATTTCACCCGCGTAGTGTCGGTGTGCTCTATCCAGCGTTTCGTGGACCACTCGTCCGAAGAAGAGCTGTGTGACGTGGTTGGGTGCGAAATCGAGTTCGTTGTAATACCCGTACTGGCGCTTACACCGGCGGTAGGCTAGGACGTCACCGGTGATGCTATACCTGCGTTTCAGCCCGACATCGCTGTGGGGGCCGACACTTCCACCCACCAAGTTGAGGAAGTCGTCAGCGGATTCGATTTCTCTGGCCCCTGTGAACCAGTTCTCTGTCAGAGGGTCACCTTGTTCGGTATAACCCAGGGAGAGATCAGTCGTCGCCCCCTCTTGGTCAAGTAGAAGTAGGTCGTCCTCCGCTCGGGAGTACGCCACGTAGAAGCGGCGGATCTCGTCTCGATTGGCTCTCTCGTCAGTAGTTCCAGTCGGGTGTATGTCGGCATACGGCTCTAATTGGTCCTCCAGCCAGTAGGTGCCGCCCGTCCAAGGTTCGCTGTCCAGGTCACTGACGAAGGTCACCGGGAATTCGAGGCCCTTGGCCTGGTGAACGGTCATCATCTGTACGAAGCCGTCCGGGATCTGGTCGTGGGGATCCTCTGGTTCGTCGAAATCGGACGCCTCCAGGTACCCGCAGAACACGTAGTAGAACGAGCCGAGGAATTGAGTTGATACGGACAGCGTTCTCGAAGACTTCTGCATGTGTTCCGGTCCGGTGATACTGGCGAAGGAGTCGAACAACTTGGAGAGGCGACCGAGCCTCTTCCCTCGCTCCGGGCGATCGGGAGTCTCGATCCATGTCTGGAATGGCTCGAACGAGAGGATCCGGTAGAGAAGTTCGAGGACGGTGTATCCCAGCGACTCGCTGTCACCTGCACGTCTGAGTTCGCGCCGTTTCCTGCGGACGTAACTGTCCAGCTCTGTCGCATCGTGGTCGTCAACGAACTCATCGAATTCCTCGTGCCAGTCCTCGATCTGTCCCTTAACTCGGCCCATAACGCGTGCCGCTTCCACTCCCTCCAGTTCGGGATCGAGACAGCGAATAACAGCGCTCAGCGCGAACTGGACTTCCTCCTGTTCCAGAAACGCCTTGTTTCGAGGATTGTGAACGGGAATATCCCGATCCCGGAGAGCTTCCGCGTATTTGCCGGCCCATCGGGAGGTCTCCTTCGTGCTCTTGAAAAGGAACGCAACTTGGCTGTAATCCTCGATGTACCCTTCGTCGTGGAGCTCTTCGACTAATTCAGCCGCTGTTTCCGCGGGATGTTCGTCACTGTCACCGATCAGGAGCGACTTGACACTCTTCCGTTCCCCCGTCTCCTCCCGGCCCACGTCCATCGACTCCTTGTTCGGAGCGCGTGCCCCCTCTCGCTGCATGAGGGGGTACTCGTTCATATATCGGTTACACCAGTCCACGATATCTTCCGTAGAGCGGTAGTTCGTGTTCAACTGCTCCCGCTGAACGGATTCACCAAATCGCTCCTCAGCGCGCTCCGGGAACTGAATCAGACACTCCACGGTACCGCCCCTGAAGCGATACAGAGCCTGGTCATCGTCACCGACAACGGTTAGATTCGGACTATCGAGCTCCTCCGTCAATCGGAAGTAGAGCTCTTGCTGAAGCGGATTCGTGTCCTGGTACTCGTCAACGAGGATGTGTTCGAGAGGCGGGCGCTCGCGCTCCGGTTCCCCTTGAATGAACCGGCTGCCGGCCTCGCTTCCTATGAAGTCGATGAACCGCTCTAGAAGGCGGGCAAAGTCACATCGGTGATTCTCCTGTAGAGTCTCGCGGTATCGCTCAAGTCCCTCAGCGCAGACCCGCCACTCGGGTTCCGGGGCGCGACGCAGAGCCTCCGTGTCCGCCAAGTACTGGGACACCCGATTGAATATCTGAGAAGCACCATCGGTCGCCTGCCACTTGTTTGGGCCGTACTGAGGGCTGACGCCGCGCGGCAGCACCTTCTCGAAAAACTCCCACGCGTCTTCCGATAGTTCGTCCGAAGAGACCGTCTCCCAGTTCTCTGCGTCGGCATTCCCTTGGAGAACGGACACGAAGTCACAGTTGTTGTACATGAAGAGCTGCTGACCGTCTTCGTCGAGGAGTTCTGTATTCGCGTAGGCGGGATACCGATACTCCTGCATTATATCGTTACAGAGGGAGTGAAGGGTCCCGATGTGGATTTCGTTGACATCGACGTCGTCCTCGAATCCGAATCGGTTCAACCGGTCAACAATCCGCTCTTCCAGGTTCTGAGCGGCCTTCTCGGTGAACGTCGTGAGGAGGATACTTCCCGGAGCGACGTCGTCAACGAGAAGGAGTTTGAGCGTCCGCGAGATCAGCACCTCGGTTTTTCCACTTCCCGGTCCCGCAGTAATCCAAAGCGGCCCGTCGCCCGCGAGTATCGACCGCTCTTGGCTGTCGTTGAATTCCCAGTCCTCGTCATCGAATCGCTCTCTGTTCGCTTCTTCCAGTAACGAGATGAAGGCGTCCTCAGAAAGCGGGAGAGATGGCATGTGTCAACCCTCATTACCCGGTCAAATAAGCATGGCGTCGGGGTTCTGAGAGCTCACTTACCGATGCCCCCCTAGGTTCCATCTATAGTGACCCAGCAGTAAGGCTACTCACTCCAGCACTGAACCGATTCATCCTCTATCTCGCAGATGAAAAAGTCCTCCTCGGGATACAGAATGAATCGATCCTCGTCGTCGTTCTCAACGTATTCTACGTCGTCTATAACCCAATCAGAGTCTTCATTCCCTTCCCAAGTGTAATAGTTCGGCTCGCCCTCTACAGCAAAGTCGAGGATACCGGAGCCGCTCCCTAAGATATGTTCCACTTGCTCAAGGCGTGACCTCTCTGTTATTCTGACCATGATTGACCTATTTGGCCCCACGCCCATTAATTCGGCACCTGTGGTAGTAGTCTGCTATGAGCACTGAATGAGAAGCCGTACTACTCGTCCGGTTCTCCGAGAGATACCGACTTAGTGAATGCACACACCATAGCATATTGGTTGAGTCGGTCTGTAACCCTGATCTCCTTCCGTTGCTCATCATATTCAACGAGGCCGGCTGAAGCGAGCCTAGGCAGATGCCGTTGAATCAGCCCGTTGTAGGCCGATTCGTACTCATCTGCTCCGATTCGATGAGGGGGTGTGCCGGTTTCAACAGCGCGGATTACTCGCGCGACATGTCGAACCTCGACATCGACACCTGAGTCAAACATCGAGAGGTACTCAACAACCAGAAACCGCCTTTGATTCCCCAGGAGGGCGTGAACCTCGGCAGGTTTGTATCCCTCAGTGACGCTCATACTATACCACCGGAGCCTGACTGTCTGCTCTCATGACCGGTAGCGGTACAGCCGTTGAACTTTTGCGGATCGTCGTCGTCAGAGTACATGCTGTCTCACCAGACAGCGCGGGTGCGGTGTCTCAGCACCGGACCCACTTTTGTGGGCCACCGCGCCTTGAACTCTCTAGTGACGGAAACCACTTAACCGCAGGCAATTCGTCGTTTGGCGTTATGTCTCGGTATAGTCCGGCCGCTTCGCGTAATCGATGGGATCACGCTCGCCGAGATTTTGGAACGCCTGAAGGCGGAACGCACACGCGTCGCAGGTACCGCAAGCCGGTTCTTCCTCCCGGTAGCAGCTCCACGTGTGTTCGTAGGGGACGTCGAGTTCGAGCCCTCGTTCGGCGATGTCGGTCTTCGACCACTCGTCGAACGGAGCTTCGATACTGATCTCCGTCTCGGGTTTCGTGCCGACGTCAACGACCTGCTGGAACGCCTCGAAGAACTCGGGGCGGCAGTCAGGATATCCCGAGAAGTCCTCGGTATGGGCGCCGATGAACACCGCATCGCACTCCTTGGCTTCCGCGTACGAGGTCGCCATGGAGAGGAGGTTGGCGTTCCGGAACGGAACGTAGGAGGACGGAATCTCGTCGCCTTCCAAATCCGCGTCTTCGACCTCCATCTCGTCGTCGGTGAGACTCGAGGATCCAATCTTCGAGAGGTGATCCGTCGTGAGGTGGAGGAAGTCCGCGGCGTCGAAGGCTTCGGCCTGCGCCTTCGCGCATTCCAACTCCTTGCTCTCGGTCTGCTGGCCGTACGACGTGTGGAGCAGGTATAGGTCGTAGCCGGCGTCCTGAGCGACTGCGGCAGCAGTTGCGCTGTCCATCCCACCCGACGCCAGGACGACCGCCCGCGGACGGCTCATAGGTCTTCCTCCCGGACAATCGCGTCGCGGAACTGTTCTCGTTCCTCCTCAGTCAGATCTCCGACGGAGGCCCTCGTGGTGGTCGTACTTTCCGTCTCTACGCCGCGCATCGCCTCGCAGAGGTGTGTCGCGTTGACCTCGACGAGTACCGCGGGAGCATCTATCTCATCGGCGAGTCCAGAGGCGATGTCGTTCGTCAGCCGTTCCTGCATCGTTAGCTGTCGTGTCTGCCAGCGGACGTACCGCGTGAGTTTCGACAGGCCGACGACTTCTCCGTCCGGTCGGTATGCGACGTGGGCCGTCCCGAAGAACGGCAGCAGGTGGTGTTCGCACAGGGAGTAAATCGGGATATCCGTCTTGACGACGAGGTCGTCGGTCTGGGCGTCGAACGTTCGCATCGTCGGCTTCGATGCTTCCCGCTGGCCCTCTGTGAGGGTCCTAAAGGTCTCGGGAACGCGACGCTGCCACGTCTCGGTGAGCCCATGGCGCTCGGGATCTTCCCCCACCGCTTCTAACAGGAGGCGGACGCCGCGCTGTGCTTTCTCGTAGTCGATGTCTCTCTCGCTGCCAGTCTGCTGCTTCAGTTCGGAATGTGAGTTCGTCATGCTACGTACCAGGAGCGTCGTTCCAGAGATCCACATGCAGTCGCGGAGTGTATCGATAGCCGTGCTCCATCGCCAGTTCCGCGACCTCGATTCGCTTTTTGTCGAGTTCCTCGCGGGTCGTACCCTCCGGCATGAGGAGGACATCCGAGTCGGGAACACGACTAGATGCTGTACTTCGAATGTCTTCGACCAGATCCTCGATTTCGGGCATGTCATCGGGACCGGTAACGACGAATTTGAGTTGGGTGTCGTACTCGTCAACAAGTTCTCCGAGGGCGTCGAGATCGATCCGACGGTCGTCGTGGCGCTCGGCCCACTCGCCGTTACCTTTCGGATCTTTGTCCGGCGTCGGGGCGCTCGATGCGAGTTTCGGGCTGATGCTCGCCAAGTCGATGGGTACGTCTCGATAGATAGTTCCGTTCGTCTCCACGGTCGTGTGGTAGCCGCGGTCATCGAGACGCTCTAGGAGCGAGACCGCCTCGTCGTGGATGAGTGGCTCACCTCCCGTCAGGACGACGTGCTCGGCGTTCTCGTGTGACTCAACCTCCGCAACGATGTCGTCGAGACTCATGTTGGCGTGGGTGGGCTCCCACGAGGTGTGGTAGGAATCACAGAACCAACACCGGAGGTTACAACCACTCGTCCGAACGAACACCGACGGTTCCCCTGTGAGTTTCCCCTCGCCTTGGAGTGAGTAGAAGAGTTCGTTGATCGGGAGCGTCTCTCCGTCGGCGTTTGGAGTCTTCCCCTGATCGGGGGTCGAATTCACTGGCATTACTGAGTAGCTCCCGCACAGAGTTCTGAGGTCTCTCTGACTCGAGCTGAGACATCCGATACCGAGTCCGGAAGTGCTGCGAGGAGTTTGCGCTCCAAGACGACACTCATCACCTCCGCCGTAGGTGGATAATCTAGTACGACGACCCCGTCACCTTCGCCGCTCTGCTCGAATGCGTCAATCAAGGGATCGCCTTCCTCGAGGAGAAATCGATGATCCCACTCAGATATTATTGAAGTAATATCTCCTTTGTCCACTATCCACCCGTCTTCGGAGAGTGTCCCCGTGACTTTGACTGATACCTGATAATTGTGACCGTGCGGACGACTGCACTTTCCGTCGTGATGTAGGATGCGATGCCCTGTGCTGATTCTAATCGGACGGTCCTCGCCCACGTATAGTGTTCGCTCACCTGCTTCGGCGAGTTGGGGCGAGGACTCCTGTTCTAAGGACATGGACACCTCTTCTTAGAGTATGCACTAAATATTATCGGAGGAATACTGTGGTGGTTCTTCGTGGCGAGAGAAAGGGATATTCATATGGTGGAACGAAGTAAGGCTAAGACAGTGAATCTAATCTATGAGGTTCTACGTTCCTGAGTGGGATGATGCGGTCGATGCGAACTACGATTTCGAGCATGACGAACTCTCCACCCTCGACCGTCAGGAGCGCGAGCTCAACTACATCTGGGACATCTTCGACCGCGAGACAACGCCTATCGACGGAGTGCTTATTTCCCGTGAACAGGTAGAGGAGACTAAAAAGAAGGCGGAGCGCCTGGCTCAATACGGCGTCTACGATGACCCCGTTCTCTCAGTTCCGGACTGGCTTCCGACTATCAGTGACTGCGGAGCTTGGGGGTACAAATCGCTCCCCTTCCCGCCCTATGGAAACGAGGAGATGCTCGATTTCTACGAGACTTTGGAGGTCTCCGTAGGGGTCACGATCGATCATCTCGTGCTCGGGTCTGGTAAGGACAAGGGACGCCTCTACCTCGATGAACGGGCCTTCGGAGACGGGTTCGAAGAGAGCGACATTCCCGACGCTCTCGAAGATGTCGTTGACCTGATGATCGACGAATGGCCTGACGAGTGGCCTGAGTACGTTGACGAATACGAGCCCTCTATTCAAGCTGAAGATGGCTCAAGCGTGGAGCCCTTTAGTTCCGGCACTTTCCGTGGCGATATCGATGCCGTTCTAACTGAGTTGGAACACGATCCGCGTGCCGTCTATCGGGCCGACGACAAAACGTTCCGCTACAATCTCACCCTCCGCAATGCCCGGGAAATGTACGAGTTGTACCAGGCCGAGGATCGCCCCTTCCGTCTCATGGTGGCGATTCAAGGCTGGGATCCCGAATCATATGTCGAAGCCGCTGAGGAGGTACTCGACATCGGGTACGGCTACCTCGGCATCGGGGGCGTTGCGGGGAGTCCAGTCCACGAAGTGAGGAAGATCGTTAAGGACGTCGGGAAGACCATCAAGGCGTTCGAACGTGAGCACAACAGACGGGTCGATTCTCACGTTTTTGGTTTTGCGAAGTCTGAGGCGTTCGAAACCATCGGTCGTTCCGGAATGTCGAGTTTCGACAGTGCGAGTATGTTGCGTTCAGCCTGGACTGGAGGCGAGAACTACCGCCTAAATAACGACAAACGATACGACGCTATTCGAGTACGGTATCCGTCCAACGGTGACGACCTCCGAGAGGCCGTCGAAAAGTCACTCCGAGGTAGGGAGGTTCTCGTTTCCTTACGCGCCTATGACGCAGAGAACTCGATTGAGGAGGAAATCTGGAACTGGCACCGGAAAGCTGAGGAGGTGCTTCCTGCGACCCGTGATTATCTGCGCGACCAACGGCACGACGAGCGGTATAACGCGTCCAGGTTACAGGACATCGAGACAGCATTCCGGGATGATTTCGAGTACGCCAGGGAGCTTCAAGCCTCCTTCAGCGACGACCTGCGAGGGCGGATCGTTAAACTCCTTCGTGAGGACACCGCCGAGGACCCGATACCCTTCGTGGAGTATGATGAACTGCTCACGGTAGCGGAAGAAGAATTTGAGAAATTCCCGCGGATGCCGGCGGCTTTCAATAGTCAGGAGCACCAGAACCCCTACGACCACGTCTGGACTGCCGTCCGGGACTATGCCGAGTGGATTGGAGACGATGGTCTATTGGAGGAGTACCGAGATACCCTGAGGGACCGACCGTGGGAGAAGTGCGAGTGTCCCATCTGCGAGACGAACGGGATCGAGGTCTGCATCTTCCGCGGCAACGACCGAAACCGGCGTCGCGGCTTCCACAATACCCGCCGCTTCTACGACGAGTTCGCCGCGGAACTCCCAAAACTGCTCGTCGCTGTCGAGGGAACTGCCAAACTGAGCCGCTTCGAGTCGATCGAAGAGTACCTCCGAAGCGAACACCCCGACTTCTGGGAGCGCGTACACGACCTGCCGGTCGCGGAGGTCGGCGTCATCGACGCGGGGGGAGTTCACGAATCGTGGTCTGGAACGCCGTCTACTGTCTCCTTCTCGCCAGATAGGGTGGAGGAGAATTTAGCGGCACAAACAGCACGCTATCAAAAGTTGTTCCTCCTCACGACCGGCGGGGAAGCGAGCGACGCCATTTCCGGAGCCGTTGAGCAGAGTGGTTGCGAACTCCACACGTTTAGTGAGTCCGAAGCCCTACGAGAAGGGGCACTTGATGCGTGTGGTCGAAACTACGTCGCCGGTGATGATTTCGTTCCTCATCCTCCCGAGCTCGATGTCCGTGAGGGGTTGGATGTCCTCGTCATCGACCAGTGTTCCGGTTCCAAAGATATCCCAGAGGGGGCTCCCGTCTTCGATGCAGATGAGACGCTGGAATTTTCGAAGGAAGACCTGCTGAGTCGAGACAACGTTCCTGGAATTGCCGCGCGGGATCTCTATACTGGCCGACAACAGGGATTCGTGAAGGACGCTGCACGCCGGTTACGTAGTCAGGGTCACGACGTTGAGCGATACTTCATAAGTGCTGGGTTCGGACTCGTGACCGAGGAGGAATTGCTCCCTCCCTACGAGGTGACGTTCAGTTCGATGAACGTCGGAGAAATAAGAGAGCGGTCTCGCCTCCTCGGAATCCAAGAGGACCTGAGAAAAGTATTGCACGAGACAGACTACGATGTCGTCTTCTTCACTCTCGGGAGCGATTACTACACGAGCATCGATATTGACGAGATGGTTCAGCAAGTCCGTCCGGACCGTATCGGAGTGGTGTTCAACCGTGAACTAGTCGGTGATCAATTCGAGAACATTGTGTCGGTCCCCGCCCGAACGGAAGATGCGAAGAACCACGGTACAATCGTCGTAGGGCTGAAAGGACTCTATATGAAGAATTTCGCCCAACGTCTTGAGAATGTAGATATGTTGGAACCGGATAATATCGAGTACCTTTGCCGGCACGTAGAAGACGGCCCGACTCAGGCGGCTTTCGAGAAGTTTTAGCTTCGACTCCGTTAATAAATCTCATTTCTTTTATCATTCTATCGGGCTAGTATTTAAGTTGGATAGCGAGCTATCCGAGCGGGAGGCATGTTGTACAGACGACGGAAACTCGACCTCCCGCATGGGAAGGTGCAAACCCCAGTGCTATTCCCTGTCCGCAATATCGGGAAGCGGTCGAGTGACAATACGCCGGCGTACGTCGGCACTATCCCGGACTTCTCGACAGCGATGATTAACGCTCGTTCGATCCGGAACCGGGAACCAATGTGGAACAGGCTAACCAACGGAGTCACGTTACGGGAAGAGATGGATGTCCCAGAGGACACGATAGTCTTCGCCGATAGCGGGGGGTTCGATTTCACCGCCGAGGAGATCGACACTACCCCAGCAGAAACTCTCGATACCCAGGCCCAACTGGGAGCGGATATATACGGAACTGTCGATGTCCCCCTTTCGAGAGAGAACCGCGCAGCGGAAAATCAACGTCGTATCGACCAGAGCGTCGAATACGCTCTCGAGGCAAGTGATCGCCACACGGGAGACGCGTTGCTCTTCGCAAGCGTGCACGGGTATGATCCCGAGACCATCCGGAACAGCATCCAGCATCTAGAAAAGAATGGGGATTTCGATGGATACGCTCTCGGAAGTATGGTCCCCATCCGAACCGACTACAAAAAGGTAACCAAACTAGTACTTTCGGCGAGACAGGCTACAGACAAGCACTTGCACGTGTATGGTCTCGGCGGCATCGTCTACCAACCGCTCCTGCTGTACCTCGGTGTCGATAGCTTCGATTCCTCGGCGTTCATCCGAAGTGCGGGCAATCGGAACTATTTGATTCCCGGATTCGGTGGCGAACCGCTACGGAACATTGAGTCGTTAGATAGACTCCCCTGCCCGTGCCCTGTGTGTGGACAGCGGGAACTAGACGAGATCCGTGAGGACCGGACCGCTCTCACCAAACACAACCTCTGGGCTCTGGCGATTGAACTCAGGCGATTCCGGTACGTCGTCGAAGCGGGACGGGACGTTGAGGAGTATCTCGACCTCCGGTTCCAGGGGAACGAGGTGACGCGACGGGCATACGAAACCGCCAAGCAGCAAGTGCGGAGGCTCACATGACCGAAGAGAGGGCCACAATCCGACCAGTCAACCTAAGCCGCTTGGTGGAACTCACCCACGTATGCGAAGAGGGAACCAAATCCACGGAGGAAGTCGAGGTTGCCCTCGACGTCAGCCACAAACGTGCGCGAGAGGCCATCCTCGAAGCAGAACGTGTCTCGCTATTGTCTGAGAAGGGTGACGAAGAGGAGTCCGTTTACGAGACCACTGATATTGGAGAGTCGTTTTTAGAGGCTGTCCGAGAGGAGGACTGGGAACGCGCTAGTTCCATCCTTGCCACCCACAGTCCTCACTACAAGTCGTTCATCGAGACTTTAGACGAGGATGGGCAGGGCAGTTTAGATGCCCTATTGGAACGACTTGAAGATACCCAAGAGTTCACCCCGTACTCGTTCAACCAGACCGGGATTGAGGTCGTCGGTGACTGGGCGGAGCGTCTGGGACGCGTCCAACGCAACGCATTCTCCGGAAGTTACTACCTGACGGACCGTTCTGAAGTGCCGCCGAACTTCCACTTCGTGTTGCTCGAAGTTTACGACGACCTCGAACAGACTGCGGGGGTGGACTTGCGTCAACGGTATCTGTCGATTCCGAGACTCCGCGAAGAAGTATGCGAACGGCTCGGTTGTACCCGCGATAACTTCGACGACGCCTTGCTCGCGGTATGTCAGCAAAACGTAGGTAAACTCGAACTCTCGGGCGCCCCTCTGGACTCAGCAGCAAAGGACGCCGCTCTCGGCATCAAGCAGATGAAACGGTCCGATGAAGACGGGCTCGTGACGACATCCCAGTCCACACAGCAGGTAATGAACGGAGTGGAACTGTACGACAAACAATACTACTATCTCGCGGTGTACGACCGCGACATCACGTTCGATACGGAGGCTTCCTAGATGTCCAACGCATTCACGATTAGTGACGAACAGCAAGACTACTCACAATACGACCTAAACGCGAATCCGTTCCCGTACAGCCCGGTTCCGAACGAGAATCCCGAAATCTACTGCGGGCAGCAACACGTCTCCGACAAGATCAGTTCGACGGTATCATCGATGCTCGCCACTGGGAAGTCCAAGCACCTCGTGGTGACTGGGAAGTACGGAAACGGGAAGTCACACACGCTCAAATACACGCGCTCCTTGCTACGAGACCGGGAAGATGTCGTCGTCGGATACGTGGCGCAACCCGGCGATGGATTCCTCGACATCTACCACGAGTTCGTGTACGATCTTGGATTCAACCGGATTCAGGAGTTAGCCTACGAGTACCTCGCCTCGGTTACCCGCGACGTCACGGACACCAATCCGATGGGTGCAGAATCGATGGAGTCACTCATCGACGAAGGAGATGTCCTGTTATCCGATATCGTACCAGAAGCCATCCGAAGACTCAGCGACGTCACCAAGTTCGCCGACTTCGCCAGGGCGATCGTCCATATGGTCTACGAGGACACGAACCTCTACGCCTGGCAGTGGCTGACTGCGGAGGGGATCCGGTACGAACAGCGTAAGGAGATGGAGATTCACAGCGCCCTCGACGACGACACGATGGGGGTTCGAGCGTTCACTGCCTTCAAGAACATGCTGTTGGACCTCGGGTACACCGGCGTGTTCGTGTTCGTAGACGAGTTCGAGAGCATCGCACGACTCACCCCGAAGAACGAACAGGCGACACTCAACAGCATCCGGCACCTGATGGATCAGAACAGCTCAGGCCTTTGCATCTTGTTCGGTTGCGCTCCAGAAGTGTGGCAGGACGTTATGAGCGAATATCACGCTTTCAGCGAGCGAATTGGACAGGAGGTTTCGTTACGTCCGTTAACCAGCGAACATCTCTACGAACTGGTCGAGAACTACCTCGATAAGGAACGGCCATCAACTGTCGAGAGTCGCATCCGGCCATTCACCGAGGAGAGCCTCGATTTGATTCTCCAGCGGTCACAAGGAAACGTACGTCAAGTTCTGGCTCTATGTAGCCGTATATTGGACGATGCGGCAAACGAAAACCGTCAAGAAATCACTGTAGATTTCGTAGAAGAGGCGATTTAAGCGAGAAGACTCCAAGCAGATGGATGATCAAATTAGGGGCGTTGATATAGGGTGAACTCCGTTGCGTAGCCCTGTTGTGCAGCTGCCGAAATAAGATCTGCACACTCGGGACAGAGGGAAAGATCGGTTTCGAGGTCTCGCTCGTCGATATGGACGACACGTTCACAGTCGTCATCGAGGAGTGCTCCACACTTTTGACAGCCCCGAGCGTCAATCCACTCATCGTAGAGATCCCTCGTTACCCCTTGTGCCATCACCAGTGACGAGAAGTAACGGGGAGGATACATCTGATCCCAATCAAGGACGTGATTCCGCGTGTCTCCCGGGACGCACTCAGGAGACTGCTCTTTGATAGTTCTCCGGTCGCTGAACCCAACAACTCGACCGACCCCCTCCTGACGCCGGAGATGGACCAAAAGGAACCAATCAGCCGTAGGGACGTCAGTTGAAACGACCAATCGCGGCCGGGAGTAATTCGTTGCCGTCGTCTTTGTGTCGATCGTGTGGGCGCCTATCTGATGATCGTACCCCGGATCACCGTCCGCGTACACTTCCTCGTCCACTTCGAGGCCGAGAAGGCTCCCTGCCACGAGCTCGCCGGTGTGGCCGATTTTATGCGCTTCTGTCCGGTCACACGTTCCGTACAGTACTCCACGACCATTCTTGGACTCGTCGCGTTGCTGTGCCTTGTTCTGGGACCTGTTGTCGATCCCCCGGAACGGAGCCTGTGAGACCGTTGCATCCAGGGGCATTTCAGGCAATTCATCGACGGGGACATCTGCCACCGATACTGGTGGTTCGGGAAGCCGCGAATTCGAGTCTGTCAGCGTATGCATGGTATCACCGCGACCAAGGAAGGAGCTACCTTGGGCCAGGCAGCCCTGCGCGGTCGCGCCAGTTGCCCACGCGACCGCGCAGCTACAACTACGGAGAGAGAACTCTCAGCTTTCGCACCTTGGTGGGTCACAAAGATGGGGTTCCTCAATACAACCCAGGTCACACTATCCGCTCAACCACCGCCAGCATACTTCAAGAACTTGATATACTGACTCCTATTACGCACCTACCTCGCACCAGTTATACGCTCATCCGCCCGCGGCCACAACCACTCGACACTGTGCCTCTCACTAACTCAGAGGACTCAGCCATCAGAACAAGTCCCGGCCATTTCTATTTATTGCGCTATCTCTTCACCACCGTATTACTCTCCGTCCAAGGCACTTCCCTGTCCTCCTCATCTTCTCGTTTCCTTCAACTAGGTGATCCTCTGGAGGTCCGCGCTGTATAGGAGCAAGGGGTTCCAGCACAACCTTCCAGAATCTAGTCCCCTCACACAAAACCCTCAACAACCTGACTGAAAACCCCGCCCGTCCCAAAGGCAGACTGCACGGTTTTTCTCGACCCACGGTTCCAGCAGAATCCTCAAGGACTTACTGCACATCCTACTCCGCGGGCTCCCCTCACGGGGCACGCCAGACAAGAGATGTGTCCCCCCCTCCGCTCACAGATGCCCAAACCAGCCCACGTTGGATTACCTCAACACTCGTATGCAACGCACGACCAACTCACCAAAGCCGACTGCCGCCAGAAGTCCGCCCTCCAGGCGCATCCCCTCCACCATGAGCCCCTCCAATGGGGCCAAACTCTGTGTACCTCCCTCTTTCTTAGGAAGATATCGCCAGGTACACGCCGCTATTTTGCCCTGATTACTGATTCTCTCACCATTATAGGTTCTCTACTACTCTTAAAATCCCCAGAGTTGGTTTAGCAGATGGGCCAAGGGGTGTTTTGAGCTCTAAGAAG